>JAZGAE010000114.1:0-8605 GCA_036475545.1 Alphaproteobacteria bacterium | reverse complement strand
CGCATCGCGCGGCGCGCCGCGCCTGGCCGAATGAGCCGATTTGCTCCCATCAAATTGACTCCTATCTACCTAAAACCGCTCTAGAGGATCTCTTGGGAGCACCCGGGCATGCCCCCGAGCCGCCGCTCGGCCGCACTGCTCGAACGAGAGGCGGTTTATAGCGAGCGCCGCCCCCAAAAGCAAGGGGGCGCGGGCCTGCCGCCGGCCTTGGCAGGCGCCCCTACTTGGGCGCCAGCACCATGGTCATCTGGCGCCCTTCCATCTTGGGGAACTGTTCGACTTTGGCGATATCGTCGAGGTCGGCGTGAACCCGCTTGAGCACGTTCACGCCGCGCTCCTGGTGTACCATCTCGCGGCCGCGGAAGCGCATGGTCACCTTCACCTTGTCGCCGTGGCCCAGGAACTTCTCGATGGCCCGCATCTTCACGTCGTAGTCCCACTTATCGATGCCGGGGCGCATCTTGATCTCCTTGACCTCGATGGTCTTCTGTTTCTTGCGGGCCTCGGCGCGCTTCTTCTGCTCGATGTACTTGAACTTGCCGTAATCCAGGATCTTGCAGACGGGCGGTTCCGCGGTAGGGGACACCTCGACCAGGTCCAGGCCGGCCTCGGTCGCTCGTTCCAGTGCTTCGCTTAAGGGGACGACCCCGACCATCTCGCCCGTGTGATCGATAAGACGGATCGGGGATGACTCGATTTTCTCGTTGACGCGCGGCCCTCCGCGGGCGGGCGGCATCTTTGGTGATGGTGCGGCTATGTAGATCCCTCCTTACGCTAACCAGTGGCGCACACTGCGAACCGGAAGCCGGGCCGATGCCGGGAATCCTCCGACACCGAAGGTTACCATTTCGTGAATGGCCTCCCCCACTCAAGCAGCGGTTGGGACCGCGGCTTCGTCCTGCAGTCTATTGACTGCCTCTGCCAGCGCAACAATTTCTTGTTCCTTGCCGCCAAGGCGCCGGATGGCGACGGTGCGGTCCTTCGCCTCGTGCTTGCCGACGACCAGGATGATTGGAACCTTGGCCACGCTGTGTTCCCGCACCTTGTAGCCGATCTTCTCGTTGCGCAGATCGGCCTCGGCCCGGAGCCCGGCCTCATCAAGCGCCTCCTTGACCTCTTCGGCATAACGGTCGGCGTCGCCGGTGATGGTGGCGACCACCGCCTGGACCGGCGCCAGCCAGAGAGGAAGGCGACCGGCATAGTGCTCCACCAGAACCCCGATGAAGCGCTCGAGCGAGCCCAGAATGGCGCGGTGCAGCATGACCGGCCGGTGGCGCTCCCCGTCCTCGCCGACGTAAGAGGCGTCGAGCCTTTCGGGAAGCACGAAATCGACCTGCAGCGTTCCGCACTGCCACTCCCGGCCGAGGGCGTCGCGCAACACGAAATCCAGCTTCGGCCCGTAAAACGCGCCCTCGCCGCGATCAACGCTGTAGTCCAGCCCGGTTGCCGCCACCGCCTGGCTTAACGCGGCCTCGGCCCGGTCCCAGACCTCGTCCCTGCCGGCCCGGACCGAAGGCCGGTCCGAAAACCTCACGGCGATGTCCTCGAACCCGAAGTCCTTGTACACGCTCTGAAGCAGGTCGCAGAAGGCCTGGGTCTCCGAGGTGATCTGCTCCTCGGTGCAGAAGATGTGGGCGTCGTCCTGGACGAAGGCACGCACCCGCATCAGCCCGTGGAGCGCGCCCGAGGGCTCGTTGCGGTGACAGCTGCCGAACTCGGCCATGCGCAGCGGCAGATCCCGGTAGCTCTTCACCCCCTGGCGGAAGATCTGGACGTGGCCCGGGCAGTTCATCGGCTTGATGACGAGCACCCGCTCCTCCGCCTCGGCGGTGAACATGTGGTCGCGGAACTTGTCCCAGTGGCCAGAGGCCTCCCACAGCGAGCGGTCGATGAGCTGGGGCGTGTTGACCTCGATGTAGCCGGCCGCCTGCAGCCGGTTTCGCATGTAGGAGACGATGGTGCGGTAGAGCGTCCATCCCTTGGGATGCCAGAAGACGCTGCCCGCCGCCGCCTCCTGGAAGTGGAAGAGGCCCATCTCGCGGCCCAGGCGCCGGTGGTCGCGGCGGTCCGCTTCCTCCAGCCGCTCGAGGTAGGCTTTCAGGTCTTTCTCGCTGGCCCAGGCGGTGCCGTAGATGCGCTGGAGCATCTCGTTGCGCGAGTCTCCGCGCCAGTAGGCCCCGGCGAGCTTCATCAGCTTGAAGCCTTTGCCGAGCCTTCCCGTCGAGGGCAGATGCGGGCCCCGGCAGAGGTCGACGAAGTCGCCCTGGCGGTAGAGGGTGATCTCCTCGCCGGCCGGCAGCTCCGCGATGATCTCGGCCTTGTAGTGCTCGCCCTTGTCCTTGAAGAACTCGATGGCCTCGTCCCGGTCCCAAACCTCCCGGGTGATGACCTCGTCGCGGTCGACGATCTCGCGCATGCGCGCCTCGATCGCCTCCAGGTCCTCCGGCGTGAACGGGGTCCGCCGCGAAAAGTCATAGTAGAAGCCGTTCTCGATCGCCGGCCCGATGGTGACTTGCACCTCCGGGTGCAGCTCCTTGACTGCCTCCGCCATGACGTGGGCGGCGTCGTGTCGCAGGAGCTCGAGCGCCGCGGAGTCTTTGGCGGTCACGATCTCGACCGCGGCGTCCTGCTCTATCGATCTGGACAAGTCCCGCGTCTCGCCGTCGACGCGCACCGCCACCGCCGCCTTGGCCAGGCCCGGGCCGATGTCGGCGGCGAGCTCGGCGCCCGAGACAGGGCGCTCATACTCACGGACCGAGCCGTCCGGCAAGGTAATGGCGACCATGGGATATGAAGACGTGTTCCGGTTAGCCTTTGCCACGCCAGGCGGAATGTAAGGGTCTCGTAGGGCGTGTCAAGGTCAGGCCGCCGCGCCCCGGCGCGGCTCGAGCGCGGCCTCGACCTCGTCCACGCCGAGGTCGGCGAGGCGGCGGCGGCGGATGACCGTGACCTTGTCCCCGCGCGGCGCGCACAGCGCCGGGTCGGAATCGTGAGAGAACAGCACCAGGCACGGGCACCCGGCGGCCGCGAGGATGTGCATCGGCCCGGTGTCGTTGCCCACCGCGGCGACGGCGCCCCTCGCCAGCGCCGCAACCTCGGCCAGCGTGGTGGCCCCGGTGAGGTCGCGGGCGCCGGCGCAGATCTCATGGATGCGCGCCGCAACAGGCCCCTCGGCGTTGGCGCCCAGGACGACCGGCGTCACCCCCCGCGCCACCAGGCGCCGGGCGAGGTCCGCGTAGGAGTCCGCGGGCCAGCGCTTGCCGGGGCGATGCGGCGCGCCCCCCGGCACCAGCAGGGCGTAAGGCGGCGCAAGGCCGAAACGGTCCACGTCCGCCTCGAGGAAGGCGACATCCGTGGCCGGCACCCGCGCGATCCCGGCGCGGCTCAGCTGCGCGGCCTGGCGGTCCACGGTGTGCAGGGCGTTCCTTCGCGGGTCGTCGTCGGGATGGGAGCAGCCCCGAGCGATGCCCGACCACTCCGGCCCGCCGGCCAAGGGCCGGCGCACGAGGTGGAAATACGCGCTGCTGCGGCCCGACGTCTGCAGATCGTAGACCCGGTCGAACCGACCGGCCCGCAGCCGCCAGGCGAGCGCGAGCCATCCCGGAACGCTAAAGAGCGACGGGCGGCCATCGAGGCAAACCTCGTCGAAATGCCCGCTCGCCTCGGCAAGCTCCTTGAACGGCGCGGTGGTCAGCAGCGTGATGCGGGCCTGGCCGTGGTGGTCGCGGATGGCCTTCATGGGCCCGAGCGCCTGAATGAAGTCGCCCAGCGCCCCGAGCTTGATCACGAGGATGCGTGGCTTCGCCGCCTGGGCCTCCGGCTCGCGCCGTGCCGCGGGGTCCATCAGCCCGCCTCCGCCTGGCCGCCGGCGGCCGCCTGGAGCAGCTCCTCGTAGACGGCGAGCACCTCGGCGCACATCTTCTCCTTCGAGAAATTGGCGCGGGTATGGGCGATCGCCACCTCCGCCAGCCGCTCGCGTTCGCCCGTCGTGAGCGCGAGCGCCTTGCCGATCGCCTGCGCCAGGGCGTCCGCCTTGCCGGGCGGATAGAGCCAGCCGGTCCGCCCCGCGAGCACCGTCTCGCGCGTCGCGCCGTGGTCGCTCGCCGCCACCGGCCGGCCCATGGCCTGGGCCTCCGCCGCGACGCGGCCGAAGGCCTCGGGGTCGGTCGAGGCCGAGACCACCACGTCGGCCAGCATGTAGGCCGCCGGCATGTCACGGCAGTCGCCGGCGAAGAGCACGATCGCATCCAGCCGGCGCCGCCTGACGAGGCGCTCGAGTTGGGCCCTGTAGCGCCGCCGCCCCTGATCGGACCCCACCAGCACGCAACGGATGTCGTGGCGACCGAGCCGCGCCAAGGCCTCGATGAGCAGGGCCTGCCCCTTCCAGCGGGTGAGGCGGCCCGGAAGCATCACCACGGGCATTCCCTCGGTCAGCGACCAGCGCTTGGCGAGCTGGATCACCCGCTCGGCGCTCACGCGGTCAGGGCTCAAGAGGTCGAGGTCGACGCCGCGGTGGATGACGCGCACCCGGTCTTCCGCGACGCGGTACGTCTCGCGGATATGGTCGGCGATGAAGTCGGAGATCGCGATGACCAAGTCGCCCCGGGTCATCACCGAATTGTACCAGCGCTTGACCGCGTTGCCGTGGCCGTAGGTGCCGTGGAAGGTGGTGACGAAAGGCTTTGCGGTGCGCCGCGCCGCCGCCCGCGCGCTCCACGCCGGCGCGCGGCTGCGGGCGTGAACGATGTCGACGCCGTAGTCCTCGATGAGACGCCGGAGGCGGGCGACGTTGCGCGCCATCACGACGGGGTTCTTGGAGTGGACCGGGAGGGTGACATGGATGCCGCCTGCGCGCTCGAGCTCGCGGACCATCACGCCGCCGGAGGACGCCACCACCGCCACGCCGCCCGCGGCGACGACGGCGGCCGCGACGTCGACCGTGCCGCGCTCGACCCCGCCCGTCTCGAGCGAGGGAACGACCTGCAGGACCACCGGCCCCTGGGCCGTGCCCCCGGCGCGCACGGGCGCTGCGGCCCCGGTCTTTGCCAGCTCGGCCATGGTCCGCCTATCCTGTCCCCGCCATGAGCGACCCGAATAGTCCATCCGCACCCGCCCCGCAAGTTCTCGAACGCGGCGACGGCGAGCGGCTCGCCTACCACCGCGCGGCCGGGCAACTTCCCGGCGTCGTTTACCTGGGCGGCTTCATGTCCGACATGACCGGGACCAAGGCCCTGGCGGTGGAGGCCTTCTGCCGGGAGAGAGGGCAGGCCTTCGTGCGTTTCGACTATTTCGGGCACGGGGCGTCGACGGGCATGTTCACCGCGGCGACCATCGGCCGCTGGGCCGAGGACGCGGTCGCCGTCTTGGACGAGTTGACCGAAGGACCGCAGGTCTTGGTCGGCTCCTCCATGGGCGGGTGGATCATGGTGCTGGCGGCGCTTGCGCGGCGCGAGCGCGTCGCCGGGCTGGTCGGCCTCGCCTGCGCGCCGGACTTCACCGAGGAGTTGGTTTGGAACCGGATCGGCCCGGAAGAGAAGGCGGCGCTCGCCCGGGACGGCGTCTACTACGAGCCCAGCGAGTACGGCGGGCCCTCCCCGATCACGCTCGGGCTGATCGAGGAGGGCCGCGCCCACCTGGTGCTGGGAGCGCCGATCGCGCTCACCTGTCCGGCGCGACTCATCCACGGGATGAAGGACCCGGACGTGCCTTACGAGACCTCGGTCCGGCTGGCCCGGCGTCTCAACTCCGTGGACGTCACGGTGACGCTGGTGAAGCAAGGCGGCCACCGCCTGTCGGAGCCCGAGGACTTGGCGCGGCTCTGCGCGACGGTGGGCGCGCTGCTGGATGACTTCAGCTGACGGCCGGCGTCCGCGCGGGGTTCGCCTCAGTCGCCTCCCGCGAGCAACGCCCGGAGCCCGGTCTTGTAGTCCGGGTATTGGAGCCTGACGCCGAGCTCCCGCTTGATGCGGTCGTTTCGCACCCGCTTGTTGTCGGCGTAGAAGCTGCGCGCCATCTCGGGAGGCTCCGCCCCCTCGAAGGGGATCGCGGGCGGCGGCTCGCGGCCCAAGAGCTCGCAGGCGAAGACGGTCACGTCCTCCGGCGGCGCGGGCGCATCGTCGCAGACGTTGTAGACCGCGCCCGGATCGGGCCGGGCCATGGAGGCGCGCAAGACCCGCACGATGTCCGCCACGTGGATACGCGAGAAGACCTGGCCGGGTTTCACGATGCGCCGGGCCCGGCCCCCGCGCACGGCATCGAGCGCGCTGCGGCCGGGGCCGTAGATGCCGGCGAGCCGGAAGACGTGTACCGGCAGCCCGTGGGCCCGCCCGAGCTCGAGCCAGCCGGCCTCGGCCTTCACCCGGCGGCGTCCGCGCTCCCCCGTCGGCGCGAGATTCGAGGATTCGTCCACCCAGCCGCCGCCGCGGTCGCCGTAGACTCCGGTGGTGGAGAGATACCCGAGCCACTCGAGCGACTTGGCCGCCGCGCCAATGTCGTCACCGTGGGTGTCGAGAACCGGGTCGCCGGCCGCATCGGGCGGGATGGAGATGAGAACGTGCGTCGTCCCGCGAAGGGTGGCCGACGGCTCGGCGAGCGGCCGCTCGCGGTTGAAGACGAGGCCTGCGATCCCTCCCTCCGCGAGGCACGCGAGCGACTCCTCCTCGCGGGCCGTGCCGGCGATCTCCCAGCCCTCGGGAACGAGCTCGCGGGCGAGCGCCAGCGCCGTATATCCGAGGCCGAAGCAGAACAGGCGGCGGGTGGCGGACATGGCGGCGGAGGCTCACGGCTGTGGGCGCGGGGGCCCGGCGATGGAACTCGCCTCGGGCGAGCGCGGCCGCCGGATCAGCCGTCCTGGTCCTTGTCTTTCAGCCCGGGCGGCACGGCGGCGAGCACCACCGTGGCGCGCAGCTGCAGGCGCTGGGCGACGCCCATCGGCGCGGGCGCGGCCGCCGCCATCTCGGCGGTCGCCTTCTCCATCATCATGGGTTCCATCATGGCTTCGCGGCGATGCACGGGCATGGGCCGCGCGAGCCCCATGAAATCGATGGTCTTGACCCGAAAGGCGCGGTCCCCGTAGACGGCGTTCAGGCGCCTCAGCTCCTCCTTCGCCTGGGCGTAGATCGAGGTTCTCAGCGCCGCCAGGACCCGTTCGCGCTCGGCCATCGTCGGCGTGAAGTCGATGGCGAGCACGCGGACCTGCTCGCCCGGGCGGCTCGCCTCCTCGGCGCGTTCGTGAAGGCCCGCGAGGCCCGGCTCGGGGACCCTGGCCTCGGCCTCGAGGTGCCAACGCTCGAGCCCGGCCTTATCGCGGCTGCGGGCGAACCGGGTGACGTGCCAGTCCACGTCCGGGGCGAGCCCGGAAAGGGTGGCCAGGATGCGCCCGCGGGCCCGCGCGATCTCGCCCGCGCTCATCGCCGAATCGACGGCGACGCGCACCCGCGCGGTCTCGGTCTCGACCCAGTCCTCGGCCGTGAGCGTGAGCACCACGCGGTCGGACGGGCGGTGGTAACGGTCCCCGGCGAAGGCGGGGGCGGTGGCGGCAAAGGCGAGAAAGACCAGGAAGACGGTTGAAACCAGGTGTCTCATGCGGGCTCTCCTTCCCCGTGCTCGGGCCGCGGGACGGCCACCCCGTTCTCTTAGCCGAGCATGATGGCGGCATTGTGGCAGGGCGGCTCAGAAGTCCAGGTTGGCGTAATGCTTGGGCGGGGAGAGCCCCGGGACGTGGTCGGCGAGAATGGCGCGGAAGCTGGGGCGCGACTTGACGCGCGCGTACCAGTTCTTGGCGCCCTCGTGGCTCTCCCACGGCACGTCGCCCAAATAGTCCACCGCCGAGATGTGCCCGGCCGCGGTGATGTCGGCCAACGAGAAGTCGTCGCCGGCGAGCCAGTTGCGCCGCTCGGTGAGGTAGCCGATGTAGTCGAGGTGGTAATGGATGTTCTCGGTGCCGGCGCGAATGGCTTGCGAGTCGGGCTCGCCCAATCCCATGAACCGCTTGGCGACCTTCTCGCCGATCAAGTTGCGGCTCACCTCCTGGCCGAACTTGCCGTCGAACCAGGCCTCGAGTCGCCGCGTCTCGGCGCGGGCCAGCGAGTCGCGGCCAATCAGGCGCGGCTCGGGATAGATCTCCTCCAGGTACTCGCAGATGGCGACGCTGTCGCAGATCACGGCGCCGTCGCCGTCGACCAGCACCGGCACCTTGCCCGCCGGGTTGAGGGCCAGGAACTCGGGCCGGCGCTCCCAGACGCGCTCCAGCTTCATCTCGAAGTCGAGCTTCTTCTCGTCGAGGGCGATCCGGACCTTGCGGGAGAAGGGCGACAGCCAGAGGTGATAGAGCGTCAGCATGGCGCGCAATCCTAGCGCAAGCGCGCGATCATGGAACAGGGCCGGGACAGAAAGGGTGGTTTTGAGCGGCGCGAGGCAGCTGGCGCCGCCTAGGGATAGTAGAGGCGTGTTAACGCAATGTTGGACGAGTCGGACACCCGCTTCTACGCCCTCTTCGCGGCCTCTTCGACGGTGAGGGGGTGCTCGAGCTTGTCGAGCATCTCCTTGGGAACCACCTGCCAGAACTTGGGCTTCTCCACCACCCAGTCGACCAGCAGCTTCTGGG
>JAZGAE010000113.1:0-7130 GCA_036475545.1 Alphaproteobacteria bacterium | reverse complement strand
GAGCCGCGAGGGATCGACACCATCAGACCATTCACGCCAGCCTCTAATCGAGCGCGCTGCTCTATGAAGATTGGAAAGCTGGTCTGGCAGCCAGATGCCGTAGCGGATTAGGTTCTCGGGCGGATACTCGAAGTCCGACCACGGCAGCAAAATGCGCCCCTCGACAGGCCCGAACGCCTGGAGCCGCTCGAAGGCCCGTGGCGCGGCGTAAAGAATATGGGACTGGCGGGTGTTGATGGCCCCGCCCCTATCGGGGTCGGGGGCCAATGGCCGAAAGATCCAGACGTGGGCATAGAAGTCGAGCGGGTCGTAATCCTCCGGATCGTCGTTGATGCAAAAGACCTCGCAGTCGTCCGTCCCTGGCACGTCGCGGACGGCATACTTGTCCCCGGTGTAACACACGCCCTGGACGTTGACCTGATAGACATAGCCCGGCGTGTCGTCGATGACCTCGCCGCCTATGGGCTCACCCTTGTCGGGGAGCTTCGCCCAATCCTTGCTGTCGATATCCGACCAGTCCTGTGGCGTGGCGGTCGCCCACTGGTAGCCGATTTTCATGGCGGCGCGCTCAGCCCTTCGTCACGACCCTGCGCTTGCCGGGCCGCATCTGCTTGTCGGCGGACGGCTTCCGCTGCTTCTCGGTCCCGGAATCGTGGTAGTCGGCGACGCCGGACTTGACGAGCTCCGCCGCCTCGGCATCCGCGAAGCCGGCAACCTCGCCGCCCATCCATTTGGCCCAAGCCTGGTTGAACCGAACGATCTTCATGGTTTGCTTCCCTCAGCTTGCGTGGGAGGACAAGGCCCGGCCCGGACTACCCGGGCCGGGCATCTCACGTCAGGTCAGGATCAGGCCGGGAGCACGTCCGGCCCGCCGAGCATCACGGTGGCCGCAACCGGGATCGTCGGCGAGGTGCCGCCGGTGAAGCCCACGGTGGTGACCACGCGGATGAACTTCTTGGTTGTGCCGAAATCCACGTTCACGTCCGCGTCCGTGTCGTCGGCCGTGAGCTGCGCCGCGGCGGCCCCGGTGATGTCCGCCCAGCCCGTCGAGCCGTCGGCCGAGTCCTGGAGCTTGCTGTCCACCGTCTGCGCCGTGGGCGTGCCGGTGGCTGCGCCGGAGGCATGGTGGAGCACGGCGGAGAGAAAGCCTGAACGGTCGATGGCCGGGCCGTTGATCGTGGCGGCAGCCGAGTCCGCCGGGTTGATGCCCTTGACCGACTTCACCTCGGCGCCGATGTCGTGCTGCGTTGCGAAGGTCATGTTGGAACACCTCCTTTGAGCTTGGGGCGGGGCCGAAGCCCCGTCCCGGTCTCAGGCTAAGCTTGAGTGGGCTCTTAAACGCCCCAGGTCACGCCTGTCAGCACCACGACGCTTTCCGCGTGGCGCACCGCGAGGTCCACCTCGACGACGGCGCGAATCACCGTCTGGTCGAGCGAGAACGCCGCGACCACCTGGCTGCCGTCGTGGTAGGCGGTCTCGCCGCTCGCGTCGATCAGCACCTGGGTCGCCTCTCCGATCACGACGTCGGCGAAGTCGGCCAGGTACAACTCGGTCTCGTTGCCGGCGCCCAGGTTGCGCGGAATCTGGGTCGTGACCCGGAAGCGGAAGCCGAACAGCGTACCGCTGTCCATCTCCGGCTTGTACGCCAGGTTCCCGTTGCCGTCGCGGATCGTCACCAGCTCCTTCCAGGTCCTGGGCTCCATGATCCACCCCACCCGCAGCATGCGGACGCTGTTGTCCAGTAACGTCTGGATCATGGTGCCGAGATCGTTGGTGACGTTGGTCAGGTTCACCGTCGCGTTGGCGGCGATGCTGTTCCCGGCCCAGTTCTTGAGGCCCTTGGGCTGGCCCGCGTTGCCGTCGCCACGGATGAAGGCGAGGTCGGTGGCGGTGGCGATGTCGGCGACCAGATCGTCCCGCACCATGGTGTCTACGGCTCCGCTGGCGCGGCGCAGCAGATCGTTGGAAATGGGCACCAGCGCGGCGTACTTGCGCGCGGTCAACCTCACCTGGCCGAACGTCGGCCGGGTCGCCGGCACGTTCACGTTCTCGCCGATCCAGCCGCCCGAAGACCCCGCCGTGTGCTTCGGGATGGAAAGGGTGCCCGAGACCATCGGCACCACCGCGGGGTCGAGCGAGCGCACCACCGATGCGGGGCGAAGCAACTCGATCACCTCGGCCGAGATGTCCTCCGGAAGCAGAAAGCCCCCTGCCGTTGAGTCGCCGGCTGCAAGCGCCTTCAAGACCTCGTCATCGTCCCAGGCCTTCTCGGCAAAGGACGCCGCCCTTTGGGGATCGCCGCGGCCTGCGGCCAGCGCCCGCATGACGCGCGCGGCGCGGGTGCCCTTCTCGCGCTCCGGTCTCTCTTGCGACCGCGCCGCCGAGAGAAGGTCCTTCATCCGGTTCTGCTGCTTGCGCATGAGCGGCTCCAGGGCCTCCGTGACCTCCGCGCCGATCATTTCTTTGAGTTGTCCGGTCGTGATTTCCACCTTACCCCTCCTGGCATGGGTGCCTCGGGGCTCGCCCAAGGTCTTGCGGGCTATGAGGGCCCTCGTTCTGGATGAAAAATGGGTGATCGAAAAACGCGTCAAAAAAATCCCGGCGCGAGGCCGGGCGCTTCTCTCTCGGCCTTACCCGGCCCTTGATCGTTCGCTCGATCAATCGATGCGGCCGGTGACGGCGCGCAGCTTTTCGGAGACGACGTCGCGCACCAGTCCCGCAAACGCCGTCTCGTCGAGGCCAATGATCATGCCGTTCGCTCCCTGAGCCTCGGCGTCCGCCGTCAGCGTCAGGACCGCGTGCGACTGGGCCGCGCCATCGTCGTCGTCGGCGTCCGCGCCGTTGCCCTCGACCGAGAGCCGGTGGGCCAAGTTGCGAACGGTCGACTCGATCTTATCAAGGCGCGCCTCGAGCGCCACGACGGCATGCGGCTCGCGATCCGGCGCGCTCGACCCTGGCCGCGACTCTGCGCCGTCGTCCGGGCCCCGCTTGCTCGCCGGCGCGCCACGACTCGTTCCAGAAGTTTCATCGCTAGCGCGTACCACCACGCTCTCCGGAAGGCCGTCGCTGCAATGCGGACCTTTCGGGTCGTCGCTGGCTTGCTCGCGGGCGGGCGCGGCCGTGTCGTTGGCTGCCACCGTCGCGCCGGCTTCGCACTCCGTTTTCTGCGCCGCGAGGTTGCGTCGAAGCAGATCGTCCTGATCGTGCCGCGACAAGTGGCATTGTCTGACGCGCTTGGGGTCCGCCTCCCTGCGCAAGGTTTCCACGTGGTTGCGCGTGAGCAAGACGCCTTCGCGATCGCGCCAGTCGTCCAGGACCCGCTCGGCCCAGTGTTTCAACGGCAGGGTGTCGATGCCCTTGGCACGGGCCTGGACGAGCGCCTCGGGGTTGGCCGGAACGGGAACGGCGGAGAACTCCAGAAGCTCCTGGCGCACGAAGTCGATGCCGAGCTTGCGCTCCTCTTCCTTGGCGAAGGACCACTCGAGAGGCTGGAAACCGACGCTCACGGCCCGCATGAAGCCCTCCGCGTACATGCGGAAGATCATGTGGGAGAACGCGGAGAGGTCCGGGGCCATGAACTCGGTCCGCGCGGTCAACTTGCCGTCTTTCGTGGCGACCGAAAGCGCCCGGGCGATCGGGGGCTCGCCATGGTCGTGGGCGAAGAGCACCACCGGGTTCTTGCGGAAGTTCTCCAGCTCCCAGCCGTTTGCGGCGATGGTGTCGCCTTCGCGGTCCACCGCCCCGCTCGAGATCACGAAATCGATGACGCGGCTCTCCGCGTCCACCGCCCTGACCTCGTCGCAGGCGAATGCCTTGTGGAGCCCGAGCCCCTCGTGCTTGCCGGCAAGCGCCGCCTCCTTGAACCTGCGCGCGTCAACGAAACGCATGCTCGGATTCATGTGACCTCTCATTGGACTTCCTCACGCCTTCGATCGTCCGCTCTACCGGCCCGCGACCGCCCCGTTCGCGGCCGCGCCTTTCGCCGAAGCGGCGGTCGGCCTCGAGCCGCCGTCGCCCGCGGGAGCGCTTGCTTCGCTTCCCTCTGTTCCGCGTCCCACGCTCCGGTCCGTCCCGTGCCCCACGCCTTGGCCCGGCTCAAGCGCGCCGGCGCCAAGGTCGCCGGTGGGGACAAGCTCCGCCGGCACCATGTGCATGTCGCCCCCCTCCGCCTCTTCCGCGAAGCCCGCGCGCCGGCGCCACTCGTTCGCCGAATACGCCCACGGGCTCGCCCTCATGACCTCGAGGCGGTGCGCCTTGTCCTCGGCGACCGGGCTCTCGTAGTCGAGGATGAGCCGCTCGTCGAACTCAGGGACAAGCCGAGCCTGCAGCGCCGCGCGTAGGAACTCGAGCCGTGGCACGATCACCCAGCGGGTGAACAGGAAGTCGGCCGCCTCGATCGTGGCCCTGTTGGAGTTCTCGATGATGCCGAGGATCTCCGGCGGCAGCCCGAACACCTGGATGATGGTGTCGCGCTCCAGCTTGCGCAGATCCACCAGCTGCATGTTGCGGAAGGTCTGCGAAAGCTCTTTGATCTCGATCTTCCTGTTGAGGAACTGCGGCCGGAAGTGGCGCAGGAATCCCTGATGCTTCTCGATCCACCTGGCCTCGAGCCGGTCGATCTCCTCTTGGCTGGCGTTCTCCACCGTCGCGATGAACGAGGGCGCCGCGTTGTTGTAGAACCACTGCTTGGCGTGCTTGGCGGCGTACTCGTCGGTCTCCAGCTCATCCGCCAACGCGCGCGCCGTGCCGGAGCCGCGGGCGCGGCGCGTGAGGCCGTAAGGGTCGGAAGGATCAGGCTCGTAGAGCCAGACCATCTCCGAGGCCGGGATCTGGGCGTGGTTCGCGCCCACGGCGACCCTGAAGGCTGCGGTTCCCGGCGCCGGGGTCTCACGCACCCAGTCGGGCGGCAGCGGCCAAAGCGCAGCGGGCTTGCCGGCGCCGTTTCTCTCCAAGATCCAGAAGGCCTCGCCCACCAGGTCGAGGTGCTGCTGGGTGACCTGAAATGCGATGGTGCCGGAAAACAAGTCGTTGCCGGCGCTCAAGAGCTCGAGGAGCGGATGGTCGTCGAGCTCGACGAGTTCCCCCCGCTTCTCGAGCGTGGCCAACAGCTTTCGGCGTGTCGCGAAATCCGCGCGCTCCAGCTTGGGCAAGCGCACGGCCCGCCCTTCGGCCCCGCGCCGCACCACGAACAGCTTCCACGTGGTCATCGCCACCGACTTGGAGACCTTGTGCACGACGGCCCGAAGCCACGGCATGGTCGAATAGGCCCGCAGCAGCTCCGCGGTGCCCCGTTGCGGCGGCGCCCCGCCGGGTCCCGTCATCAGTGTCGCACCCGCTCCGATCGGCGGTTGTTTGGCGGCCGGGGCCATGGCGTCGGCCAAGCGTTGGCGCAAGCGATCCAGCATGGTCAGTTGAAGGCGAGTGGTTGCATGAGGCTTAATTCCTGAAGCGCGCCGGCTGCGGCGTCCACCTGGTCGTCGTGGCCCTCGGGGAAGTTCTCGAGCTCGGCGAAGAACGCGTCGTTCCATGGGCCCCGCACGACATGCACGTTGCCCGCCTCGGCCTGGGCCGAGAACGGGCCGGCCCGTGTCACCTTGTCGCCGGTCTCGCGGCGCGTGGTCACTCTGAACCCTGCTAGCATGGAGACCAGGTGTTGCACCTGGCTCTTTCCCGCCTGGCCTGGGTCCTGAGAAAGCCCGATCATCACGTCCTTTCCGTCCGCGCTTGCCGTGTTCCTGATCGCCTGCTCGACCTGGTAGGGGGAGTCGCGGAATCGCGCCATGTGCTCGACGAAGAACAGGCCCGATTCGGCTCTAGCCATCTTCAAGCCCACGGTCCAGTCCGGATCGGTGCCTTCCGCTTCCTTGGTCGCCGCCAGGTCCCAATACCGCACGCGCCGCGCTTCCGCGGGCGCCGCCTCCACCACCTCGAAATACGCGCGGCGGAAGTACAAGCCCGCCGCGGGCCGGATGTTCCAGTTGCCTTTTTCCAACCGCTCGCGCTCGACCAAAGGCAGCGCCTTCAGCTTCGCGAGATACGCGGGGTCCTTCTCCATGAGGATGCGGTTGTCAGTGACCCTGGCTGGCACGAAGGTGACCGAGAGCGGATGGCTGTCCCGCCCATGGGCCGCTTCGATCTCCTCCCTCGTCTCCGCCCAGACCACCTCGTCGCCGCGCCGGACGAACCAGCGGATGACGCCTGAGCGTTCCGCGATGGCGTAGCCCGTGTTGGGGTCGATCCACCAGTCGAGGAAATCCTTGAGCCAGCAGTCGGGGTCCGGGTTGCAGGTGGCCCGCACGTAAGGGCGAACACCGCACACCGACCGGTTTCGCCCCAACAGGTAGAAGAACTGCTTGTGGCTGAAATGCTCCAGTTGGTCGAAACACAGCAGCGGGATCTGCGCCCCGTCCCAGTTGAAGCGGTCCGTGTCGTACTCGAGATGGGCGAACCCCACCCTGGCGCCTGAGGGAAACCGCCACTGGAGGAAGGTTTCCCTCGAGACCGCCCCGAGGCACGCGTAGATCTTGTGGCTTTCGTCCCAAAGCCCGCCCTCGGCCCGCACTTGAGGCGAGGTGCGTCGGAACACGACCGCCCCGAAGCCCGGATTCCTAACGTGTCGCAGGGCCTCCATCAACAGCGCCCAGGTCTTGCCCCCGCCTGCCCCGCCGCCGAAGACGGCGATGTCGGCGGGGCTGCTGAGAAAACGCTCTTGAGGCCCCTGTTGCGGCCGGATCTCGCTCATTACCTGCGTGTCAATCGTCACGTCGCGGCGAACCGGGCGGCGGCCGTCCCGCCGCCGGAGACGCCGGCGTCAGCCGCCTGCGCCCGGACTGGCTCGGGGCTCCAGACAGGTTTGGATCGCGCCCGTTGTCGGGCAGATAAATGGTGACTTCGGAGCGGACCGCGCCGCCGGGGTGCTCGACCGGCGCCCGCTCGCGGTATTTCTCGGGCCTATGCGCTTTCAGGAAGAACATGGCGAGCTTGTCCGAGTACTTCCTGATGGTGTCGACCCGCTTGCCCGCGTAATGGACCGGCGTCTCCACGCCGCGGAACCCGCGGCGCACGATCTCGGCTTCGAGCTTGTCCAGCCCCTCGTTCAAGGCGTTGTCCCAGGCCTCGCGGAACGCTTT
>JAZGAE010000112.1:0-4884 GCA_036475545.1 Alphaproteobacteria bacterium | reverse complement strand
GCCTCGTCGTCGGGATCGACCGCTTGGGTCAAGCGGAGGCCCTCGCGGATAGCGGCGCCGACATCGTGGTTGCCGATCTGAAGGATCTTGGCTTCGAGCTGGGGACGGGCCCGGCCGGCAGGCCGATCGAAGAGGTCCCGTCGGCCCTGTCGGAGACGGAAGAGATCGCCCGGCGCCTGGACGGCAAGCGGATCGCCGTCTTCCTCGACTACGACGGCACGCTGACCCCGATCGTCGAGCGGCCCGAGCTGGCGGTGATGCCCGACGAGATGCGGGCGACGGTGAGCAGCCTGGCGGGCCGATGGCCCGTGGCCATCATCAGCGGCCGCGACCGGGGAGACCTGCAGAGCCTGGTGAAGTTGCCCTCGCTGACCTACGTGGGCGATCACGGCTTCGACATCGTGGGGCCGAGCGGCCGGCGCATACGCCACGCCGGAGGAGCGAAATCCGTGCCTGCGGTCCGGGAGGCCGAACGCGAGCTCCGCGAGGAGCTGGCGGGCGTCGAGGGAGCCATCGTCGAACGCAAGTACTGCACCGTGGCCGTCCATTACCGCCTGGTGAAGGAGGAGGACCTGGGCGCGGTGCGCGAGGCCGTCGAGGCGGTCGCGTCGCGCCATCCGGAGCTTCGCGAGATGGCCGGGAAGAAGGTCTGCGAGCTTCTCCCACGGATGGACTGGGACAAGGGCAAGGCCTTGGAGTGGCTCCTTCATGCGCTGAATCTGGAGGGACCGGATGTGGTCCCTCTTTACCTCGGCGACGACCGTACCGACGAGGACGCCTTCCAGGCGTTGCGGGGCCTCGGCATCGGCATCGTCGTGGGACGGGGCTTGCGACCCACGTTGGCCGATTACAGCCTCGAGGACCCGGGCGAGGTCGGAACATTCCTGGAGAACCTGATCACCATGCTGGAGGCGCGGACGTGACCCGGGGCTGGTCTCTGATCTACGAGGGATTCGACCCCGATCAAGAGGGGCTGCGCGAGGCGTTGTGCACGCTCGGCAACGGATACTTCGCCACCAGAGGGGCGGCGCCCGAGGCGCAGGCCGACGTCGTCCACTACCCCGGCACCTATGTGGCCGGCTGCTACAACCGCCTCGCGACAAGGGTCGCCGGCGGCGTAATCGAAAACGAAGACTTGGTGAACCTGCCCAACTGGCTGCTCCTCACGTTCCGCCTGGACGGCGGCGAGTGGTTCAGCGTCAACGCGGTCGAGCTCCTCTCCTACCGGCAGGAGCTGGACTTGGGAAAGGGGCTGCTGCTTCGCGACCTCCGCTTCCGCGACCGGGAGGGGCGGGAAACCAGGCTCTCGAGCCGCCGTCTCGTCCACATGCGCCAGCCCCATTTGGCCGCCCTGGAGACCACCATCTCGGCCGAAAACTGGTCCGGCCGACTGGAGGTCCGCTCCGCGCTCGACGGGCGCGTGGTCAACGCCGGGGTCGAACGCTACCGCGAGCTCAACAACAAGCATCTCGAACCGCTGGAAACCGGGACGCTCGACGAAGAGGCGATCTTCTTGAAGGTGCAGACCAACCGCTCCGAGATCCGCGTGGCGCAAGCGGCGAGGACGCGGCTGTTCCGGGACGGCGAACTCGCGGGGGTCGA
Source organism: Alphaproteobacteria bacterium (assembly GCA_036475545.1). Classification (GTDB taxonomy): domain Bacteria; phylum Pseudomonadota; class Alphaproteobacteria; order DATDPM01; family DATDPM01; genus JAZGAE01. The sequence goes on along the minus strand of JAZGAE010000112.1, from coordinate 3,282 downwards.
GCGGCACACGACGGAGGAACCGGGCTACATCGCCCAGGAGTTCGGCCTAGATGTGGAGGAAGGCGGCCAGGCGACGGTCGAAAAGATTATCGCCCTTTACACGTCGCGGGATCATGCCGTCTCCGAATGCGGTCACGAGGCCCGGAAGGCGGTGGCGCGGGCGGGCGGATTCGAGGATTTGCTCGAGTCCCATACCGAGGCCTGGGAACACCTGTGGCGCCGTTTCAACATCGAAATGGAGACGCCGGCGGAACAGGCGGCGCTCGTTCTCCGCGTGCATATGTTCCACCTGCTGCAAACCCTCTCTCTCAACACCATGGACCTCGACGTCGGGGTGCCGGCGCGGGGCCTTCACGGCGAGGCCTACCGCGGGCATATCTTCTGGGACGAGCTCTTCGTCTTCCCCTTCCTGAACCTGAGGATGCCCGAGATCACGCGGGGATTGCTCGAGTACCGCTACCGGCGGCTCGATGAGGCCCGCGCCGCGGCGCGCGCCGCCGGCTATCGCGGCGCCATGTACCCATGGCAGAGCGGCAGCGACGGCCGCGAGGAGAGCCAGAAGCTCCACCTCAACCCCCTGTCGGGGCGCTGGGTGGCGGACAACTCCCACCTCCAGCGGCACGTCAACGCCGCCATCGCCTACAACGTGTGGCAGTACTACCAGGCGACGCGCGACATGGAGTTCCTGTCCTTCTACGGCGCGGAAATGTTTCTCGAGATCGCCCTCTTCTGGGCCGGCGTCGCCACCTACAACAATGAGTTGGACCGGTACGAGATCCTCGGCGTCATGGGGCCGGACGAGTACCACGACGGCTACCCCGACGCGAACGAGCCGGGCCTCGACAACAACGCCTACACCAACGTCATGGCGGTGTGGGTGCTGTGCCGCGCCCTCGAGCTTCTCGAGGTCCTTCCGGCCGACCGCGCCGACGAGCTCCGCGATGCGTTGGACTTGGGTGCGGAAGATCTCGAGCGCTGGAGCCAGATCAGCCGCAAGATGCGCATCGTCTTCCACGACGATGGGATCATCAGCCAGTTCGAAGGCTACGACGGGCTCGAGGAATTCGATTGGCAGGGCTACCGCGACAAGTACGGCGACATCCACCGTCTGGACCGGATCCTGGAGGCGGAGGGCGACACCCCGAACCGCTACAAGGTCTCGAAACAGGCCGACGTGCTGATGCTGTTCTATCTCTTCTCCTCGGAGGAGCTTGGCGCCCTGTTCAAGCGGCTGGGGTACGCCTTCGAGTACGAGACGATCCCGAAGAACATCGAGTACTACATCCAGCGCACTTCGCACGGCTCCACCCTCAGCCAGGTCGTCCATTCCTGGGTGTTGGCGCGCTCCGACCGGCCGCGGGCCTGGCGGCTCCTCACCCGGGCGCTCGAGGTCGACGTCAACAGTGCCCAGAAAGGCACGACGGCCGAGGGCATCCACTTGGGCGCCATGGCGGGGACCGTGGACCTGATCCAGCGGGCGTGCACCGGCATCGAGACCCGCGGCGACGTGCTCCGGTTCAATCCATGTCTGCCCGAGGAGGTCCGGCGGCTGCGTCTGGGGCTCCACTACCGGGGCAATTCGCTCGATCTCGAGGTCACGCACGAGACCCTCAAGGTGGCCGCGCTCAGGTGCGTGGCCGAATCGGTCACGATCGGGCTCAAGGACGAGACCTATGCGCTCAAGGCCCTGGAGACCATCGAGCTTCCGCTGTCGTGACCCGGGAGCGGCGGGACTTTCCGTTCGACCGCGCAACGTGCCGCTGCTCCGCAATTACGGGCGGCGCCAAGAGATGGGATCGACGGCAACGATGCGCAGTTCGCTGGTGTAACGCCGGCCCTCCGCGTCGATGAGCCACGCTTGCTCGGGGGTGGGGAGCATTTCCGAGACGCTGATCAGGGCATTTTCTGTTTCGGCCCCGGCGCGGCGGGCGAGTTTCGCCATGAGTTCCACGCAGGCCGGGCTTTCGAGGTCTACGTAGACGGGTTTGCGCTCCTGCGGGAACCGCGCGAACACCCACCTGGGCAGGTCCCGGGCCGCGGCCCACCGGCGCGCGCCGATGAAGCGCGCGGGCTCCCGCTTCTCCCAGGCAAAGGCAAGGTCGCGACAAGGAATGCGCCACGATTCGCGGGCGACGACGAGGCCGTCGATCCTGACCCGGGGCTGGTGCGCCGCTGGGGGCAACAGGCTGAAATTGAGGGAGCACCAACCGCGCAGATGGAAGTGGAAAACCTCGATGATGTGAAACCTCTTGGCTCCGTCGCGGGTGCGCACGAAAAGCTGGCCGTCCGCCTTCTCCACGACGAGGTCCGCGATTCGCAGAACCCGGTCGGGGGGGCGCCAAGACGGCGTGTCGTCCATGACGAGGTGGAGATCCTCGTCCGCATACGAATCTGGCGCCAAACGGTATCCCCTGCCATAGCTGCGCGGCATGACCGGATAGACCTGGGGACCGGGGACATCGCATTTGTGCGTTGCGATGACGTCGCCGGGGCTTGGGTGCGTCAACACGAAGATCGTCTGGAGAAGCGAAATGATCCCTGCGTGCAACTCGCCCAACACCAGCCGATAGTTCCCGCGGCGGATCGCCTCGACGCTCTCGGCGTCGATCATGATGTCGGGCGAGTGGTAACGGCCGAAGGGGAAGCCCGGATGGGGCGCCGAAAAGGCGGCGGCGACGCGGTCCCGAAGCTCTGCGAACGTGAACTCGACGCTGCGCGCGTCATCCTCGACCGCGAAAATCTCCGCCCACCTTGCCTGGAGCTCTCGGACCGTCGCGTATAGGGCGGGTTCCGCCGCAAGCGCCCGGTATTTCAAGGGGGCGAAATCGACCGTCTTGGCGCCGGTTTTCCGCTGGAACTCGGCGAACAGCCTTTCAAGCTGCGCGAGGAACCGCTCGCCGGTCCTATACGTGAACCAGCGCGCGCTCTGGAGCAGTAGGAAGAGCGGCGGGCCCAGCCGCTCGGAGAACTCCGGGCCCAAGGTCATCTCGATGTCCCTGCGGCAGTCCTCGTAGACGAGCGTCCTCCCGGCGTAGGTGGCACCCTCGAGGTGGGTGGGGCGTTTGCCGGTGAGGCGGGTGAAGCGGGTCTCGAGGTCCGCGAGTGCTTGGTCCAACGCGCTATCGTCGCCGGCCGCCGCCGCGACGGCATCACGGGCCGCCTCGAGCTCGTCCAGGGGGGCGGTCAGGCGAGCCCTCAAGGCTTCATCGTCGACGCGCTCCAGGGTCCCGCGCAGGGCCCGCTCGGGATGAGGTGCGACGGGGACTTCAAGGGCCCAAATCA
>JAZGAE010000111.1:0-4833 GCA_036475545.1 Alphaproteobacteria bacterium | reverse complement strand
CGCCCGCGGCGTTGCGCCGCTCGGCCGATTCCACCTGACCGGATTACGCTCTAGTTCAGTCGATCGTCCACCCTATTGCTTGCAGCTGGCCGTAGAGCAGGAGCAGCTGAAGGCCGACGAGCGCGGCCCCCTTTCCCGCGAGCGAGAGCTCGCGCCGCCCCACCAGGCTCCAGAGGATATGGCCGATCGTGGCGGCGCCCAGAATCACCATCGGATAGAAGAGCGCGAATCCCTCGAGCTCCCAGCGCCACGGCCCGTGGTTCTCGCCCCCTGCCATCCAAGCCTCGGGGCTGGGCAGGGCCCCGCTCGCCCGCTGCCAATAGTAGAGAGCGAACGGCAGCACGCCGAGCGCCACAGTCAACCAGACCAACAGCCGAATCGGACTTTTCGTCGAAGTCGTCATTTCCGTCGGCGCCTTGACCGTCCCTCCCGCGACAGCCCTTGTCAGCGGCGGAACGTCCCCAGGGACCCACCGGACAGCCGAGTCGTGTCCGCCGGCCGAATGTATTCGGCCAAAGTCGCGGGGTCGAGTGCGATCTCGGCGGAAGCCCCGCACGGTCGGTCTTCGACACCTGTCGATGCCGCTCTCGCCTTCGGAAGGGGCCTTGGGGCCCCCGCCGGCACCTTCGCGGCCCTCCTTGTCGCAACGCGACCCCTCCCCGCTCGCGCCGGCCGATCACCGAGATCCGCGGCAAGATGGAGGCGGGCGGCCAATCCTTCCGTAAACCGGACGTCCAGCCGCAAGACCGTGAGAAATGGTGGCGGAAGCTGTGGCCGGACCAGTAGCGAGACCTTCGCCCGGCCGCCAGGACGTATCATGCACTCACGTCTCGAAAAGCTGGTCGGTTCGGGTGATGGCCCCGGTGACGGCGTCGACGTAGACCATCCATGACTTCAACCCGCCCGCCGAGACGCCGATCTTCCATTCGAGAACGAGGCTGAGCCCCTCGCCGGGCCGCTCGATCGGCGTGATGATTAGTTCGGCGGCGCCGAGTCCTTCCTCCGTTATCTCCGCATAGTGCCAATCTCCGGCGGTTCCTCGGAACTTCAACGTGACGCCGACGATCGCCGACTTGGCCTCGCCCTCGGTGAGCCGGACCTTGGGAAGCCGGAGAACGTGATCCGGGTACCAGTGCAGGTAAATCCGCTCGACCTTGTGGCCGTTGAGCCAGACGATGATCCCGGTGTTGGTGACCGGCAGTCCTTCGTGGGTCTGGGGCGCGAACTCGACCCTCAGTCCTTCCAACGCCCGCACGTCCTTGACCGACAAGTCGTTCTTGCGGGTGACGCCGGTCAGCCCGGAATTGTCGACGAGAAACCGTTCGGCGATTTCAACGGCCGCGGATTGATCGTCAGGACTGCGAGCCGGTTGATCGCCCGACCACCTGAAGTAATTCAGCAGACCATAGGGCGCGCACATCTCGAACCTGTCCGCGCCGGTCTCTGAGCCAGGGCCGACATAGCCGTTCTCGACAAGAAACTCCTCTTTCAGAACGGAAAGCTCGCTCTCTGGAAGGGCGGGCAGCACGATCGGCGGTGGGGAAGCCTTGCGGCTCTCGCCTTCGGCGATGGACGCGAACAACCGGGGATAGTGTGGCGCGGATTTGCAGTCGGCGTCGGATCCCAACGCCGTCGTTTCCGGCTCCGCAGCAGCCGACAGGGAAAGCGTGGTCGCAACCAACAGACCGAACAGGCCGGCGCAAGCGATTGCTCCTTTCATGGCCACCCCCCTTTCGCGATACCGCAAGCACCCGAGTCGACCTCGCCCCCCCTCTTAAGGAGCGTTCCTCACGCCTTTAGCCATACCGTGCGTCCCTGCCGTATCGCCAGCCTTCGCCGATTCGCCAGCCCGCACGGGGCCGTGGGTCGGCGCGGCGTCCTCGTCGATTCGTCGGCGTCCGGACCCCGCGCCCGACGGGCTACTCGAAGCCGCTGCGGGCCCAAATGATTCCGTTGCGCATCGCCAACGCGAGCCTCTGATGCACCATGTCGATGTCGTATCCGTACCCGTCGCTCCAGCCGGTCGCCATTCGTCTAAGGTTGCCGGATGTCTGCGTCAGTTGCCCGATGAGGCTCTTTGGCGCTTTCACCACGCCGGGCTTTTCGACGCCGAACCCCGCCGCCGCCTTGTCAAGCTCGTCCGCCGCCCCCAGGAGGGCCTCTCTGACGTCCTCCGGAATCTCGACCGTCTCGCCCCTGCGGGCGCCGCGCCGCGCGTCTTGCAGTTTCCTCTCCACCTCCATGTACCGAGCCTTGGCGGCCAAGACGCTGTCCACCTCGTCTCCCATGAGTCCCGTGAGCCCCTCGTCGGCGAGGATGGCCTTGAGGTCCGGCAACTTGATTTCGTCGCCGACGTGGAGTTCGGAGGGCTCGGCGATGTGGTTGTACAACTGAATGATCTTCGAATAGTGGCGGTTTCCGTAGCGCCGCTCACTGATCGTCCAGAGCGTGTCTCCGGCCTCGACCGCGTGGACGACGGAGGATGACGCGCCCGAGTCCCGGTCGTCGTCTGCGCCGGCGCCAAGGGGCAGTTGCGCGCAAACCACGACGAAAAGGACCAACCACTTGCGCATGCCGCTCTCCTTCGGCGCCTGACGCCTGGGGGGAGCCGAGCGTCGCGCCACAAAGAATGGCCGGGTCACCAAGTCCCCGCCGGCACTCTGATGTCGCGGCCCCGCTGCGGACCCCTCACCTCACGCGCCGGAACTCTCCCAACCGCTCGCCGAACAGCCGCGCCGGGTCGGAGCCGCGGATATAGCTGTTCAAGCCCTCGGTGCCTTCGGTGATGCGGATGGTGGTCACCCAGCCGCCTTCCTCGACGACGCCGCCGACCTTTCCCGCCCGGATGTCTTCGATGACGGCCCCCTCCGTCATGGTCCAGACCGTGAGCCGGCCGTCGCCGGTGATCTCGTAACGGCTCAGGTAATAGTTCTGCTCCGCCTGGTCGAAGGCCTCTCCGCTTTCCGCGAGCGGCTTCACGTTCATGTACCAGTCGTCGCCGACGCGGCTCGCAAACATGGAGAACGCCAGCCACTCCCCGTCCCCGTCATCCTCATAGCTCACCGTCATGATCTCCATGACCGCGTCGCCTTCAGACAGGAAATGGGCGAACAGCGTTCCGTCCTCTATCGTTGCCGACCAAAGCCCCAGAAGGCGCTGATCGCGGGACGCCTGGTCGGGATCCGATAACGGATGAACCGCCTCGGGCAGGCAGCCGGCGAGCGCGACCAGCACGACCAAGGCGCCGGCCAAGGCGCCGGCCAACCGAAATCTGCCGTTCATCCTCGCAACCCTTCCAAGCCGCGGCCTCGCGCCTGTGCCACGGGTCACGGACGCGCCCGAAGCGCCTCCGCGACCGCCACGCGGAAGGCTATCATGCCCCCCGATTGGGGCCTAACTAAGACGGCCCCTCGGCCGGCACCGGCACCGTGGCGATTGTCTGCTTGGCGTATCAAATCCGCTTGGCGGATCAAACTAGAAACGACTCGCAACGGAGCCCCACTGCCAGGATCGTGCTGCGGCCGCCCCGACTCGATCGGGGAGGCCGTGCTAGGCCGGTCCGGTCGGCCCGCTCCAGCCCGGATGCGCGGAAACGGGCGCCGCGCCGCGGGGGTGGCCGGGACTCAGCGGCAGGGAATCGCCGCCGCGAAGGCGTCGCTCACCGCCTGGAACGCCCGCTTCTCCCGCGCCTCGGGGGTGTTGGTCAGATAATCGACCACGACGGCCTCGAAGAAGTTCATCGGACCAGCCCGGGAGATCATGACCCAGGTCGGAATGCAGAAGGGCGCGCTCAGTTGGCCGGCCGCTTCCAAGGCCGCGTACGCATCGAGCACGTTCCCGATATACTCCTGACACACATACTGCGGGCAGTCGTCGTCGTCGTAGAGCGGCTTGCGGCACTCCTCGAGCAGTTCGCCACCCGTCAAGCCTCGGATCTCCGACAGCGGAAAGGGCCTATCTGCCTCCTCACGCGACGCCTGGTATCGGGCCTCGTCCTCATCGAGGGCGGCGTATATCTCCGGCCCAAGCAACGCCTTCAACTTCTCATCCGTTTCCGGCTTGCTCGCTCGCGCCCGGTCGTACATCTCGTCCCGGCTGATCTTCCCTTGCCCCAGAAGCTCCAGAGTCTCCCGGCGGAACGCTCGCCTGTCGGCAAGGATCGCCCGCATCCGCTCGGCCGTCTCGGAATCGGCTCCGGCCTCGAGCGCCTGTTGGACGAGAAACTTATCCGTGCGGGCGTACGACTCCTCCCACGCTTCGTTGGCCGCGGCCTCCCTATCAGGCGAAGATCCCTCCTCTTCCATCGGTCGCGTGACGCCGCATTCGATCGCGCCCACAATCCCCCGGCAGGAGTCCGCGGCCGGCGCCTCCTCCGCGCGCTGAGGGCCCGCCAGGGGCTGACCCGCAAGCCACAAGAGCAAAACCGGGACGGCGCCGAGCGCTATCCGTTTCATGTCGCCCTCCTCTTCACCGACTTCCTCGTGGTACGCCCGCCGCCGAGCCTAGAGCATAATCCGGTCAAGTTGAACGGACTGCGCCGGAGGAATTTTGTGCCGCGGGCAGGAGCGGGGCGAAGCACGCAGCGGTGCCGAAGCACGCAGCGGTGCCACCGCGCGAGCTCCGCGACGAACCCGTGGCCGCAAAAGACCCCGGCCCTTCGGGTTGCGCCGGGGCGGGCGCCCGCGGCGTTGCGCCGCTCGGCCGATTCCACCTGACCGGATTATGCTCTAGCGCACGCTTGCTCGAATGTACCGACGTTCAGTACTTAGCCAAGAGGGACGTGTGGACGTAGCCCGTCTGACCGGTCCACGTCCGGATCCTCATCCAGTCGCC
>JAZGAE010000110.1:0-25356 GCA_036475545.1 Alphaproteobacteria bacterium | reverse complement strand
GATCCGACTGCGTCCATTGCCCTTCGCCAAGCGCACCCGGCCACGACTCCGCTGGCCGCTGGTTCCGCGAGACGACACTAGCGACGAGTGCTTAGGGAAGGCTTAACGGAGCCGACCCAAAGCGCGCGGGCAGCGATGATAGGCGGTCGAGCCGGCGGCTCGACGTCTGGCCCGAACTCGAGCCGACACAAGCCGAGCGAACCGCCATCCCCGCGCGCGAGATCCATAATTCGAGCTGGGCTTCTCGGTCTCGAGAGACACGGGCACGGCCAACGTTCCCCTAGAGCATAATCTGGTCAGGTGGAAGCGGCCTCAGCCCTCGAGCAGCATGTTGCGGGTGGCGTCGGGAAGGCTCACGGTGAGGCCGTCGAGCTCCTCGGTCATGACGATCTGGCAGCCGAGCCGAGAGGTCTGGGTGAGCCCCCAGGCCAGATCCAGCATGTCCTCCTCGTCCTCGCTCGGCTCGGGCAGGCGCGTAAAATCTTTCGCATCTAAGATGACGTGGCAGGTGGAACACGCGAGCGAGCCTTCGCAGGCGCCCTCGATGTCGATATCGTTGCGGTGCGCGATCTCGAGAACCGAAAGCCCCACCGGGGCTTCCACCTCGTGCCGCATTCCATCCTGGTCGATAAAGATCATTCTCGGCATGCGCGGAAAACTCGGCGGCGCTACGCTCGCCGCCCGCCGAAAACGGCCGTCCACCGCCTCGAGCCCGACTCGGAGATCGCGTTTCTTGCCGCCCCCCTCATCGAGCGCCGCCTCGACAGCCTTACCGGAGAACACCCGGCAACGGGGTCTCGAAGACGGCGGCGCCAGCCCTGGCGCAGCCCGCTTCCCTCAGCGGCGCACCGGGTCACCGCGCGGCCCGTTTCATCGATTTCGGATCGGCCCCTTTCCGGGCCACTTCCAAGAGTGGGCTTTCTTTGCGGAGGCCTCTTACGTGCGCCACGATCTCGTGGATCGCGAAATCGATGTCTTCCTCGGTGGTGAACCGACCGATCCCGAAACGCAGGCTCGCGCGCCCCAAGTCCTCGGGAACGCCCAGAGCCTGCAACACGTATGAGGACTCCACGGAAACCGAGGTGCAAGCGGAGCCCGACGAAACCGAAAGATTCTTGAGGCCAGCCAGCAGCGCGTCACCGTCGACGTGGCCGAAGCTCAGATTCAAGTTGCCCGCCACCCTGGGCTCCAGATCGCCGTTCAGGTGGATCCCCGGAAGCTGCTCCGTAATCCCCTTGAGCAGGCGGTCGCGCAAAGACCGCAGGCGCTCGCTCTCGGCCTTCATCTCCTGCTCCGAGATCTCGCACGCCTTGCCGAGGCCCACGCACAGCGGGGTCGGCAAGGTGCCCGAGCGCAGGCCGCGCTCCTGCCCGCCTCCGGAAAGCAACGGCTTGAGCCGCACGCGCGGCTTGCGCCGGACGTAAAGGACGCCGACGCCTTTCGGCCCGTAAATCTTGTGGCCGGAGATGCTCAAGAGGTCGATGTTCATGTCATTGACATCGAGCGGAATCTTGCCCACCGCCTGGGCCGCGTCGGTGTGGAAGAAGACGCCGCGGCGACGGCAGATGGCGCCGATCTCCTGTATCGGCTGGATGACCCCGATCTCGTTGTTCACCGCCATGATGGAGACCAGGAGGGTTCGGTCCGCGATCGCCTTCTCCAGGTCCTCGAGCCTTATCAGGCCGCTCTTCTCGACCGGCAGATAGGTGACTTCCAGCCCTTCCTGCTCGAGCTGGCGGAACGATTCCAGCACGCATTTATGCTCGGTGACACAGGTGATGACGTGATCCTTGCGCTCCTTGTAAAACCGGCCTGCGCCCAGGATCGCCATGTTGTTCGATTCCGTGGCTCCCGAGGTGAAGATGATTTCCTTGAGATCGGCCCCGATGATGTGGGCGACCTGCCCCCGCGCGTGCTCGACGGCGTCCTCCGCCTCCCAGCCGTGGGCATGGCTGCGCGAGTGCGGGTTGCCGAACTTTTCGGCGAAGTACGGCAGCATGGTGTCCAGCACCCGCCGGTCCACCGGCGTAGTCGCCTGGTAGTCGAGGTAGATCGGAAGCTTCTGCTTCGAACCCGTCATTCTCGCCTGGTGCTCCGCAACGGATATGCGATCCAGACCGCGTTACCGGCCCCTGCTCAGGCCGCCGGCAGGCCCAAGGCCCCGGCGCGCTTGGAGGCGTAAAGCTCGCCCCATGCCGCGACGAGCCGGTCGATGTCCTCCTCGCGGCTGTTCCAACCGAGGCTCACCCTGAGGGCGCAGCCCGCGATCTCTTCGTCCGCGCCCATGGCGCGAAGCACGCGCGAGCTCTCAACCTTGCCCGAGGAGCAGGCGGCTCCCGCGCTGACGGCCACACCAGCGAGGTCCAGGGCCATGATCTGCGTCTCGCTTGGCACTCCCGGCATAGTGCAGCAGGACGTGTTGGGAAGCCTGGGCGCCGTCGCGCCGAAAACGGTGGTTTCCAGGGTCAATTCCCGGAGCCGTTTCTCGAGACGGTCGCGCAGCCGGACCAGGCCCGCAAAACGCTCGAGGTCGTGCCCGGCGAGATCCGTGGCCACGCCGAACCCGACGATGCCGGCGACGTTCTCGGTGCCGGCGCGCCGCCCGCGTTCCTGCCCACCTCCGCGAAGGGTCGGGCTGAGTGTGACCTGGTCCGCGACGGCGAGCGCGCCGATCCCCTTCGGGCCGCCGAGTTTGTGGGCCGACACGGACAAGAGGTCAACCCCGAGTTCCTCCATGTTGACAGGCACCTTGCCGGCTGCCTGGACTGCGTCGCAATGAATCAGCGCCCCATGCGCGTGGGCGATCTCGGCTGCGGCGGCGACCGGCTGGATCACGCCGGTCTCGTTGTTGGCCAGCATCAGGCAAACCAGCGCCGGGCGCGGATCCCGGGCGAGCAGATCCTCGAGCGCGGCCAATTCGACGACCCCGTCGGGGCCGGCGGGAAAAATCTCGCAGTCATGCGCCGCCGCGATGATCGAGTCGTGCTCGATTGCCGAGACGATCACGCGCTCGCGTTTTGTTCCCATGACCGCCAGATTGTTGGCCTCCGTGCCGCCGCTCGTGAAAACAACGCCGGCGGACCTCGCGCCAACGAGGGCGGCCACGCGCTCGCGCACTTCCTCGACGGCACGGCGGGCGAGCCGTCCGAAACGATGCACCGAGGACGGGTTGCCGAATTCCTCCAAGGCCTCCGCCATGGCCTTGATCACGGCCGGGCGCACCGGTGCGGTGGCGTTGTAATCCAAGTAGACGGCACGCGTCATGCGGGTCTGCTGGCCCCGGGGATCCCTGGGCCCTACTGAGCGGCAGCGATCGAGGAGCCGCTGGTGCCCCGCCGGATCCGGTCGGCGTCGACAACGCGGCGCTGACTCACATCGGCCAGCGACACGGAGCTCAGAAATAGGTGAATCTGATTGCCGAGCTCTTCCCACAACTCATGAGTGAGGCAGCGGCTCTTGTTGCTACGGCAGCCTTCCGGTGCCCCAGGGGTGCACCGGGTCGCATGCAATGGCTCGTCCACCGCAAGGATGATGTCCGCGACGGCCATATCTGCCGGAGCGTTGGCGAGCAAATAGCCGCCGCCAGGCCCGCGGACGCTTTTCACCAGGCCCGCCTTGCGAAGCCTGGAGAAAAGCTGCTCCAGGTACGAAAGCGAGATTTCCTGGCGTTCCGCAATATCGGCGAGAGCCACTGGCTTTCCGCCGCTGCGGGACGCGAGGTCAACCATCGCCATTACGGCGTAGCGCCCTTTCGTGGTCAGTCTCACCTACTTTCTCCCTATCTCTGCTCTGCTCTGCTCTGCCCGGCGCGCCTCGCCCTTCTATCGAGGCCTTATGCGTTGGAGGCCCCGCGGGGCGGGGCCTTTTCCGCCGTCGGCTTGGCCTCCAGGCCAGGGCCGGAAAGACCCTGTTTCCTTCCCCTCTTCTTCTCCTCCAGTTCCTTCTCCAACTCCTCAACCCGCGTGGTAAGCTTGGTAAGGTGCTCCAGCAGCCCGTCGACGGTACGGGCCAGCGGGTCGTGAACCTCCGTCGTCGGGGTCCCGTAGGCGACGAACTCCTTGGGCCGACCGGCCCCGGGTGTCACCGCCACCCTGGCCGGGATGCCGACCACGGTGACCCCGGGCGGAACGTCTTTTACGACCACTGCGTTGGCGCCCACGCAGGCTCCCTCCCCTATCGTGACCGGCCCCAGCACCTGCGCGCCGGAGCCGATTACGGTGCCGTCCCTCAGCGTGGGATGGCGCTTCTGACCGACCTGGGAGTGGGCATTCACCGACGGCGCTATTCCGCCAAGCGTCACGCCGTGATAAAGCGTCACACCGTCGCCAATCTCGGATGTTTCTCCGATCACCACCCCCATACCGTGGTCGATGAAGAAGCCTTTCCCGATCTTGGCTCCAGGATGGATCTCGACGCCTGTCAGGAACCGCCCCACCTCGGAGAGAACCCGTGCCAGCAAGCGCCAACCCCGAATCCACAAGGCATGGGAGAGCCGGTGAAACAGAACGGCGTGTAGCCCGGGGTAGCAGACTACGATCTCCAAACGCGAACGGGCCGCAGGGTCACGTGCCATTGCCGCATCGATATCTTCGTGAAGGGTCTTGAACATCGTGTGAGCCATCGTGATACTATGCGCGGCGCCTCGTACCGTTTTGCCCGTTTTTCCAGACCAACCGGGCATTACTGCCCTATTTGCCAGCCATATAATTTGTCAGAGTAAATTAGTCAAGATTTGCCGCTGCAAATTAACAATGCATTTCCCATAGGTTTCGGAGGCCCGTCGCCCTCGCGCACCAGACGGGCTGTGATGGTGTGTGCCCGATCAGGGCCCGTATCACCCATGGGGGAACAGGTTACGACATGCCCGAAGTGATCATCAACGGCCCAGAAGGCCGGCTCGAAGGCCGGTATTACCCCGGCAAGCCTCCCAATGCTCCGATTGCCTTGTTGCTGCACCCTCACCCGGACCACGGCGGCAGCTTGAACAACAAGGTGGTCTACGCGCTTTACCAGATCTTTACCAGCCACGGCTTCGCAGCTTTGCGCTTCAACTTCCGCGGGGTTGGGCGCTCGCAGGGAAAGTACGATCGGGGCGAAGGCGAGCTCATTGACGCCGCGGCTGCCCTGGATTGGCTGCAGACGCATAACCCCAACGCCGAAGGCTGTTGGATCGCCGGCTACTCGTTCGGCGCCTGGATCGGGATGCAATTGCTCATGCGCCGACCTGAAATCAACCGGTTCATCTCAGTGGCGCCGCCCGCCAACCGCTATGACTTCACGTTTCTCGCGCCTTGCCCAGCCTCGGGGCTCGTCGTCCACGGCGACCGCGATGAACTCGTGAGCAGCGAGTCCGTGAAGAAGCTGGTCGACCGGCTCAATGCCCAGCACAACATCAAGGTCAAGTATCAGGTGATCAAGGACGCAACCCATCTTTTCCAGTCCAGGGAGGAGGAGGTGGCGGGCCACGTCGAGCATTACCTGAAGACTGCGCTCGCCGAGATACGGACGGAAAAGGCCAAGGAGGAGAAAGGCGGCGGCGGCGAGAAGGAGGTCGTCGCCGGTTAATCGGCCTCTCCCGTTTCACTCAGGACATTTTGTCGCCCTGTGCAGCCTGCCGCCGGTCATGGGCTGGCTGACGCCCGTGGTCGCGGGCAACGTCAAGGGAAACCCCTTTAGCGAGCGCACGGCCAAATAGGCGAAGGCCTGGGCCTCGAGCGCGTCGCCGTCCCACCCCACCTCCTCGACCGCGCCCACTTCGGCCCCGAGGGCGTCCTTGAGAGCGGCCATGAGCGTCAAGTTGTGCCGCCCGCCACCGGTCACCAGCCAGCGCCTTGGCGGGGCGGGAAAAGAACGGGCCCCGATGGCCACCGCCTCGGCCGTAAAGGCCGTGGCCGTCGCCGCCCCGTCCTCTGGCGACAGACCATCGAGGGGCGCGAGGTCGAAATCGTCGCGATCGAGGGACTTGGGTGGCGGCCGCTCCAAGAACGGGTGGTGGCGGAGTCGCCGCAACGCTTCCCGGTTGACGCGGCCGGCGGCCGCCAGAGCCCCCTCGCGGTCGAAGGAGCGCCCCATCTTGGCCCTCACCCAGTCGTCGATCAGGGCATTACCAGGCCCGGTGTCGAAGGCAACGATGTCGGGCTGCGGCACTTCTGCGTAGGACCCATCCACCCCGACCCAGGTCACGTTGGCTACCCCGCCGATATTCAACACGGCAACGGGCAGTGCAAGCTTGCTCGAGCGGACGAGCGCCGCATGAAAAAGCGGCGCCAGTGGTGCCCCCTCGCCGCCGCTGGTAACGTCCCGGCTACGGAAATCGTCAACCACGTTGATGCCAGTGAGTTCCGCAAGAAAGGCCCCGTCCCCTATTTGCAGGGTAATACCCTCTCGGGGCCGGTGAACGATGGTATGCCCGTGAAAGCCGATGACGTCGACGGCATCACGAGCGGTCCCACTTTCCTCGAGCAGCCGCGCCACAGCCCCCGCGTGGGCGCGCGTCATGTCGCGGGTGACAGCCTCGGTCTCGGCTGAGGCTGCGGCCGGGGGTCTCCCCAGAAGACCGCGCAGGCGATCTCGTAGATCCCGGTCATAAGGCACGGTGAGCGCCGCGCCGCATGCGATCAGTTTCACGCCGTCGGTGCGCACGATGGCCGCATCGATCCCGTCGAGGGAGGTGCCGCTCATGAGCCCCAAGGCGAGCAAGGGGTCTGTCGTCGTCATGACTCCGTTTGCGGGCGCCGCGGGCGGCTAAGCCCGTATTGCCAGCGCTCCGGCACGGGGGTTGCGTTGTCTGGTGCCTGTGATTGTGCTAAATGAGCGGCCCTTCCGGCAAGAGCCGCCCGTCGCGGGTTCGGCCCGGCGGTTAAGACAGGACAGGCGATGATCGAATCCAGTTCGGATTTTCTGCGCGCCGTCGTGGATCGAGGTTTCCTTCATCAATGTACCGATCTCAAGACGCTGGACAAACTCGCGCGCGAAAAGATCGTCACCGCCTACATTGGTTTCGATTGCACCGCCTCCAGCCTCCACGTGGGAAGCCTTCTTCAAATCATGCTGCTGCGGCTCCTGCAGCGCACCGGCCATAGACCGATCGTGCTCCTGGGCGGCGGCACCACTAGGGTCGGCGATCCCTCCGGCAAGGACGAGGCGCGTCAGCTGTTGACCGAAGCAGAGATCGCCCGGAACATGGCGGGGATTCGGCGGATTTTCGAGAGTTTCATCACCTTCGGCGATGGCCCGAGCGACGCCATCATGGTGGACAACGCCGATTGGCTGGATGGCCTGGAGTACATTCCGTTCTTGCGGGAGTTTGGCCGGCACTTCTCGGTCAACCGGATGCTCGGGTTCGAGTCGGTCAAGTTGAGGCTCGAGCGCGAGCAGCCGCTCACCTTCCTCGAGTTCAACTACATGGTCCTCCAGGCATATGACTTCTTGAAATTGAGCCGCGAGTACGACTGCTTGCTCCAGATGGGGGGATCCGACCAGTGGGGGAACATCGTCATTGGCGTGGACCTTGTGCGCCGCATCGACGGGCGCACGGTTTACGGCCTTACCGCCCCGCTGATCACCACCGCCTCGGGCGAGAAGATGGGCAAAACCGCGCAGGGTGCCGTATGGCTCAACGCCGAGGCGCTCAGTCCGTACGACTATTGGCAGTACTGGCGCAACACCGCGGACGCCGATGTGGCCCGGTTTCTCAGGCTGTTCACCGACCTGCCCGAGGATGAGATCGCCCGCCTCGAGTCTCTTCAAGGTGAGGAGCTGAACGAGGCTAAGAAGGTTCTCGCCAACGAAGCGACGGCGCTTTGCCATGGGTCTGCGGCCGCGCGCAACGCGGCGGAGACCGCGCGCCGCACCTTCGAGGAGGGTGCCGTCGGCGCCGGCTTGCCTACGATCGAGATCCCGCGCGGCGAGCTCGAGAAAGGCATGCCCGCCTTCGAGATCTTGCGGCGCGCGGGGCTTGCGGCAAGCAAGGGCGAAGCGCGAAAACTGATCAGGGGTGGCGGTGCGCGTCTCAACGACGTCGCCTTCGCGAGCGAGACGCAGCCGGTGACGCTGGAGGATGTCGGCGAGGGCGGTGTCATCAAGCTCTCCGCGGGCAAGAAGCGCCACGCCCTGGTGCGAGGGGTCTAGGCCCGATCCGCCCCTCGCGTCCGCATCAGTTCAGTTGCTGGGGGCGAGCGAGTTGGGCCACTGCTGTGGTTCCTGGGGTGGCTCGGCCTCAGATTCATCCTCCGAGTCGTCGGCCTCGGGGCGATCGAAGATGTTGAAGAGCTTGCGCAGAAACCCGGGGGCGAGCGCGGTCAACGGATTCGCTGTCACCTTGGGCTCGTCACGCGGGCCCTGCACCTTGTAGGCCACGGCGAACACCCCGCTTCCGGGGTCGCCCGTCAACAGGTCCCCCACCACCGGAATGTGGCCAAGGATGCTGTTGATGAGGTAGGCCGGCACCAGCGTACCTTCTAGGTCGACGGTATCGCTCGCGACGTTGATTTTGCCCTTAACGGTAATGCCGAGGTCCGCCCCGTAGGCCCTGGCGTCCTTGATTTCCAGCACGCCGTCCGCCATTCGGAAGGGCCCGTCAAACCCGGTGAACCCGATGCCTTCGCCAGAGAGCAAGTTGAGGACCCCGGTCAGCGAGGCCGCCGTCAGCAGCTTGGCCAACACAGGGGCTCCAATAAGGCGATAATTCTTGACGACCACTTTCCCCTCGACCGGCTGATCCGGCAAGGAATCGTCGATGGTTCCGGTGAGCTCGAAGGTGCCGCCCGCGACATTGTCGAGATACCCGAAGCTGCGTAGGAACGATCCGGCGTCGTTAGAGGTGACCGAGAGCTTCCGCACCGCGCCTTCAGGGACCAATCGCATAAGGAACACCCCGCCGTCGTCCGTCGCCCCGTCGATTCGCCCTTTGAGCGCAAGCGAGCGCCAGCTCTCGCCGTCATAAAAGACTTGGCAGTCGACGTCGCTGACATAGCTTTCGGGAGTCACCCACAGCCTTTGGACCTTGGCGGACAAGCGGATCGGACGGCTCTCCGGCTCACTCTCGTCAGCCTTCGCCTCGCCCTCGTCTTTGAAGGAGAAAAACTTGGCTGCGTCGATCACCGGCCCGGAAAGTTCGACGTCGTATCCTCCGTCCTTGCGGAACGCGACTGTCCCGCGCACGTCGGTGCGCCCGAATGCCAAGCGGGTGAATTCCAGCCTGTCCAACGCCGCGCCCTCTTGAGGCGCTCCGGGGCGAGCGGGCGCGAAAACCGCCGAGCCCGCCGCCGCAAGGTCGCCGGCGACGAGCTGGAACCCCCTCAGAACCGTCGGCCGTTCGCCGACCATCGACATCGAGAAACGCGCCGTGCCGGCAACCCCTGCGGGTTTCGCCCAGTCGATACCCTCGAAGTTGAGAACGCTGTCCTCGAGGTCCGCCGCCACCGAGAGGTCGCTTTTGCCCCCGTCCATGACAGTGTGAATCAGGTCCACAGTGATGGGCCCCTGAAGGTAGGGCGCCGTGGTGAATCCGAGAGCGGCAAGGTCGTTATGATCGACGCGCGCCTTCAACGTGTACTGGCTGCGGACCCCCGCCGTGTCGAGGAAGCTCTCGGTGCCTGAGAGCGCCGCCGGAATTCCATCCACCTTGCCGTTTCCCTGGTATTGCATCCCTACCCTGTCGGCCTTGAGCGTGAGCACGCCGTCCGTAAGATCACGTCCGAACACGGCCCCCGGGATGCGGACTCCGCTTAGATTGGCCGCCGCCGATATCTCCACCTGTTCGAGCGCCAGGTCCTTCTCCAACGGAAGGCGGAACGTCGCGCGGATCGCTATCTCACCGCCCACGCTCTCCGGCGCGATCCCTAGATACTCGGCCGCGCCGAGGGGCTCATGATCGAGCACGATCATCGCGTCTTGAAACGGGCCCCTGATGACCACCTCGATGGCAGCATCCTGGTCGGCGACGTCGAGGCCCGTGACGTTTATGGTGCCCTCTTCCACCGTAAGCCCCCGCAATACGCCGCCGGTGATGTCGATGTCGAACCGCTCGCTGGTGTAATAGGCTTGGCCGCTTACTTCTTCGACCATGGGCATCGGCGGCAGGTAATCGACGCTGACGCCGGAGAATTCGATCGTTCCGGCGATGGAGGCGATCTCCAGCGCATTCAGGCCTCCTTCCGGCACGCGGGCGGCGAAGACCGCGCGGGCCGCGCCAACGCTGCCACGGGAAAGATGGCCCACGATCCACTCCCGTTGATCGGCGGCGACGGCCGGCGGCCAGTACCGGTCGAACGAGTCGACCGGCAGGTCGCGCACCACCGCCTCGCCCTGAACGGCGAAGTCGCCGCCCACGCGAAAGACGAGCGCCGCCAAAGTCACCGTCGGGCCGCCGACATCCACGAAAAATTCATCCAGGACCATCCGCGACAGGTCTTCCTCGAACCGGCCGCGCGCATGTACCGACACGATCGGCAGTTCGTCCTCGTAAAGGTCTGGAAGAGCCAGGCGGCCCGGGCCAGCCGAGAGGTCGAAGCCCAAAACCTCGACCCGCCCGTCGAGGTTGACGGTGGCTGCCAGAGTGCCGCTCAAAGTCGTCTCGACATCCTTGACGGCCGCGAAGAGAGGGCTCTTGGCACTGAGACGCCCGAGATCGAGGTCGCTGAAGCTGGCGCCGAGCTCTATTTTCTGGGCCTCGGTGCTGTAGCCGACCTCGGCGTCGAAATGGGCCAGTTTCCCCTCGAGATCGAGGTCGAACGACAGCTCGCCCGTGATGCCCACGTCATCCCGAAGAAGGCTGATGTTTGCCCACGGTGCGTACCAGGTTGTCCCGAGCTTGTCGTCGACGATCGTGAGGTCGGCGTCCAGGATGCTCACCCGCGAGAGATACCCCATCGACCGGTCCGGGTGTGGCGGGGCCAGAAGATCGGTGATCAGTCGCTCTACGATGTCGCCCGCGGCCGCGCCGCCCTTTTCGAGCCCGAGCTCGAATTCGCCCGAAGGCGACCGCACGACGCGAACGTTCGCCCCCATGATCTCCAGGCTGGTGGGCGCAACGATACCGTGCAGCAATCCCCGCCCGCTTATCGACACCGATATCTCGGGCACCATGGCGAGGATCTGGCCGGCGTTTCCGATCGCGCGCACGTCCCGCAGCCGGATATCCAGCGTCCGCTCCCAGCCGGCCCACGTCAGCACGGTGTCGTTGAGTTCGACCCGGAAAGTGCCGTCTTCGGCGCTGAGCGCCTCCTCGAAATAGGGTGTCAGGAAGGCGAGAGAAACCGGCTCGCCCGATAGCCGCCATATGGCAAGGGACACCAGGATCGTGGCACCGACGCTGGCGCCGATCAGGAATTCCAGGATTAGCTTTAGCGACCGGACGACCACGTCTTAATCCTTCGGCTCGACTGCCTTGACCGTATCCCCCCCTTCGCGCAGTTTGCGGTAAAATGGCGCGGCGGGAAATGCATGTGTCGCCATTCTTAGCCTATTGGACGGGTTTGCCAAAACCTTACGACCAGGCGCGGGCCGAATCGGGCTTGCAGCACTGGCGCGACGCCGCGGAACGGACGGGCGACGAAGCCCTTGCCGCATTCGCGCGAGAGCTCGCCGAGGACCCGGCCGGACGGGCTCTGCTGACGGCCGTCTTCGGCAACAGCCCGTTCCTCAGCCAGTGCCTGCTCTCCGATCCCCACTATTTCCGCACGCTCGTCACGGACGGCGCGGACGTCGCGTTCCCGGCCTTACTCGACGAAACCCATGCGCGACTCAGGAACGAGACCGATACCGGCCGGCTCATGCGGGAATTGCGCCGCGCCAAGCGGCGTGCGGCGCTTGCCATTGCGCTCGCCGACATCGCGGGGTGCTGGCCGCTTCCCAGGGTCACGGAGGCATTAAGCGCGTTCGCCGATGCTGCCCTGCGCCTCGCTGTCGCCCATCTGTTGCGCCGGTCCGCCGCGGCAGGGGAATTCGCGCTCGCCGATGAGGCGGACCCCGAACGAGGCTCAGGCTTTTTCGTCCTCGGCATGGGCAAGCTCGGCGCCGAAGAGCTCAACTACTCGAGCGATATCGATCTCATGATCTTCTATGTCCCGGAACGCATCGCCTACACGGGCGACCGCTCGCTGCAGGACTGCATGGTGCATCTGACCCGTGAACTCGTCCGTGTCATCGAGCAACGCACCGAGGACGGTTATGTTTTCCGCACGGATCTGCGGCTCCGGCCCGATCCGGGCGCCACACCCGTCGCCATGTCGGTGTTGGCGGCGGAAACCTATTACGAGAGCATGGGCCAGAACTGGGAGCGGGCGGCCATGATCAAGGCGCGCCCGGTGGCCGGCGACCGCGAGGCCGCGACCGAATTCCTCCACCGCCTCGCTCCGTACGTGTGGCGCAAGCACCTGGATTTCGCCGCCATCCAGGATATCCACTCGATCAAGCGCCAAATCGACACCCATCGCGGCGGCTATCGCATCGAGGTCAAAGGCCAAAATCTCAAGCTCGGCGGGGGCGGCATTCGCGAGATCGAGTTCTTCGCCCAGACTCAGCAGCTGATTTGGGGTGGTCGCATGCCGGGCCTGCGTAGCCCCAGGACCTGCGAGGCCCTGGAGGCGCTTGCCGCTGCCGGTCGCATCGAAAAGCGGGTGGCCGAGGATCTGATCGCCGCCTACCGTTTTCTGCGCCAAGTCGAGCACCGCCTGCAAATGATCGAGGATCGGCAGACCCATATCGTGCCCGCGGACGAGGCAGGGCTCAACCGGCTCGCCTCCTTCCTCGGCTTCCCGGGCAGCGACGAGTTCGCCGAGGTGTTGCTAAGGCACTTGCGCGCGGTGCAACGGCACTACGACGCGCTATTCGCGGAGTCCGTCTCCCTTGGCGGGCCGGGCAATCTCGTCTTCACCGGGGCAGACCCCGACCCCGAAACGCTGCAGACCCTGGCCGGCCTCGGTTTCCGCAATGGCGAGGGGGTCGCCCGGGTGATCATGGGCTGGCACCATGGCCGGTATCCGGCCACCCGCAGCGTACGCGCCCGAGAACTGCTCACCGAGCTGATGCCTGCGCTGCTCACGGCGCTCTCCAAGACCGCCAGCCCGGACGCCGCCTTCATGAAATTCAATGACTTCCTCTCGCGTCTCCCCGCCGGCGTTCAGCTTTTCTCGCTGTTTTACTCCAACCCGGCACTCCTTGACCTGGTGGCCGAGATCATGGGCAACGCGCCCCGCCTCGCCGACTTGCTGGCGCACCGGCCGATCCTTCTCGACGGCGTGCTGACTCCCGGCTTTTACAAACCTTTGGCAAAGGCCGGAACGCTCGCCAGGGAACTCGAGGCGGCGCTCCGCCAGGCCCGCGACTTCGAGGCCGCCCTCGACATCACACGGCGCTGGGTCAACGACAAGAAGTTCCAGCTCGGCGTACAGATTCTTCGCAACGTCACCAAATCGGACGCCACCGGGGCCGGTTTCGCGGACGTTGCCGAAGTCTCCATCCGGGCTCTTCTGCCCTGGGTGGAGGAGGACTTCGCGCGGCGGCATGGCCGCGTGCCCGGAAGCCGCATGGCGATCGTCGCCATGGGCAAGCTCGGCGGCCGGGAAATGCTGGTGGGGTCCGATCTCGATCTCGTCTTCGTCTACGACAACCCGGAAGGCGCGGAGGCTTCCGACGGTCCCAGGCCGCTCACCCCCCACGAGTACTATGCCCGGCTTTCGCGGCTGCTGATCAGCGCCATAACGGCGCAGACCGCCGAGGGGCGGCTCTACGAGGTCGACATGCGGCTGCGCCCGTCCGGCACCTCGGGGCCCATCGCGTCGAGCTTGGAGGCCTTCGTGCGGTACCAGAAGGAGTCGGCCTGGACCTGGGAGCATCAGGCGCTGACGCGGGCCAGGGTCATCAGCGGGCCGTCGGCGCTCCGCCGGGCGATTTCCAAGGCGGTCCGCGCGGTGCTCACGCGGCGCAGGGATTCGGTGCAGTTGGCGCGGGACGTCGCCGATATGCGGGAGCGCATCGGGCGCGAGCGGCCGGGCGAGTCCGTCTGGGACGTCAAGAACGTCCGCGGCGGGCTTATCGACGTGGAGTTCATCGCCCAGTTCCTTCAGCTCCGCCATGCCCACGATCATCGCGAGATCCTTGCCCGCAACACCATAGAAGCTCTGGAAAAGGTGTCCGCCGCGGGCCTGCTGCCCGCGGAAACCGCCTCGGAGCTCGTGGCTGCGGCGCGGCAGTGGCAAAGGATTCTTGGGCTACTGCGACTGTGTTACCGGGTGCCTTTCCCGGAGGAGGAGGCGCAGGAGGGATCACGGAGGGTTTTGGTTGAGGCGGCCGAAGCGGTTGACTTCCCGGACCTCGAACAAAAGATGGCTGCGACTGCCGAACGGGTTCATGGGATTTTCCGCGAACTGATCCTGGTTCCCGCCGGCACCGAGGTTCGAGACCCGCAAACGGAGCGAAGCCCATGACTGTGAAGGTCGGCGACACCGCCCCCGATTTCACCGTGCCCACCGACGGCGGCGGCACCCTTTCTCTCGAGGCTCTCCGGGGCCGTAAGGTAGTGCTTTATTTCTACCCCAAGGACAACACGCCCGGGTGTACCAAGGAGGCGTGCGGCTTCCGCGACGCCGTGGCCGATTTTTCCAAGGTGGGGGTCGAGATCATAGGGGTCTCGAAGGACAGCGTGAAAACCCACGGCAATTTCAAGGAAAGGTTCGAGCTGCCTTTTCGCCTGGTGTCAGATGCGGATGGCGAGGTGTGCGAGGCCTTTGGCGTGTGGGTCGAGAAAAGCTTGTACGGGCGCAAGTACATGGGTATCGACCGGTCCACCTTCCTGATCGACGAAAAGGGGGTCGTGAGACAAGTCTGGCGCAAGGTGAAGGTCAGGGGCCACGTCGAGGAAGTTTTGAAGGCGGCCCAGGAACTTTAACGCGGGCGCCGTTAAACCCGGTCCCCCGCGGCTTCCTTGGAGGCCTCCACTCCGCCCTCGATGCGCTGGGCGAGCGCGGCCTCCAGAAAGGGATCGAGCCCCCCATCCAGCACCTTTTGGGCGTTGCCCGTTTCCACCTCTGTGCGCAGATCCTTGACCAGTTGGTACGGATGGAGGACGTAGGAGCGGATCTGGCGGCCCCAACCGATCTCCGTCTTCGCCTCGCGGGCGGCCTGGGCCGCCTCCTCGCGCTTTTGCAGCTCTAGCTCGTAAAGCCGCGCCCGCAGCATCGCCGTCGCGGCCGCCCGGTTACGGTGCTGGGAGCGCTCGCTCTGGCACTGCACCACGATGTTGGTCGGCAAGTGCGTGAGGCGCACGGCGCTGTCGGTCTTGTTCACATGCTGGCCGCCGGCACCGGAGGCGCGATAGGTGTCGACCCGGAGATCCTTGTCCAGAACCTCTACCTCGATGGTCTCGTCGACCACCGGATAGACCCAGACGCTTGCGAAGCTGGTGTGTCGGCGCGCCTGGGCATCGTAAGGGGAAATGCGCACCAGCCGATGCACGCCCGACTCCGTCTTCAGCCAACCGTAAGCATTGGGCCCGACCACCCTGAACGTGGCGGACTTGATCCCGGCCTCCTCGCCCGGGCTTTCATTCAACCATTCGACCTTGTAGTCGTGCTGGTCGGCCCACCGCGTATACATGCGCGCCAGCATTTCGGCCCAGTCCTGGGACTCCGTGCCGCCGGCGCCGGCGTGAATCTCGACGAAGCAGTCGTTGGCGTCGGCCTCTCCGGAAAGCAGGCTTTCCAGCTCCCGCTTGGCGACAAGAGTACGCAGGCCCATGAGCGCCGCCTCGGCCTCCGCGGCGACCGTCTCGTCGCCCTCGGCCTCGGCGAGTTCCAGGAGTTCGACGTTGTCGTGAAAGGTCTGCTCGATCTCGCGGTAAGAATTGAGAGCACCCTCGAGACGGGTGCGTTGGCGCATAACCGTCTGCGCGCGCTCAGAATTGTCCCAAAGAGTCGGATCTTCCGCAATGGCGTTTAGCTCTTCGAGCCGCTTGACCGCGTTGTCCCAGTCAAAGATGCCTCCTCAGCAGTGTCAGGGACTGCTTGATTTCGTCGACGACGGCATCGAGCTCTGCTCGCATGTAACCCCCTCTAGGCTTGAGGCAACAAATGCGGAGTTGGGGACGCCCGTGGCTCCCGTCAATAGAGCCCGCCGGGGGCGGCATCGAGGACGCCGCGTGCGGGCACCACGGAGCTGTCACCGACCACCTCTCCACGTTCAGTGGGTTCTGTGCCGGGCCGGAACGCTTCGAGAATAATGTTCCTGTCCCCCGACATCGCCGGCAGGCCCGTGACCGCGTTCACCCGCACCAGCCGGATCCCCGGAGGCACCCGGAAGGGGATAGCCGGCTTGCCATCGAGGGCCTCCTTCATGAAGTCACGGAAGATCGGCGCGGCCACGCTGGAGCCGGTCTCGCGTCTTCCCAGGGTCCGGGGTTCGTCAAAACCTGCGAAGACACCGACAGCCAGGTCTGGGGAGAAGCCAATGAACCAGGTATCGAAGCTGTCGTTGGTGGTGCCGGTCTTTCCCGCCAGAGGCTTGCCCACCGCCTTCACGCGCCGACCTGTCCCGCGCTCTATCACTCCCTGAAGCATCGAGACGATCTGGTAGGCGCTGCGCGGGTCGGCGATTTGCTCACGCAGGTCAGGCACGTCGGGCACCTCGAAGTCCACGAGAAGATAGTCGGTCCGGCATCCCGCGCAGGGCCGCCGGTCATGGCGGAAGATGGTGCGCCCGTGCCGTTCCTGTATGCGGTCGATGAGCGTCGGGGTGATGCGCTTGCCTCCATTCACCAGCATCGCGTACCCCGTTGTGAGCCTGAGCAGCGTCGTCTCCGCGGCGCCAAGCGCCATGGATAGCCGGTGGGGGAGCCGATCAACTACGCCAAACCGCTCGGCCGTATCGGCCACCTTCTCGATGCCGATCGTCTGGGCCAGACGCACGGTCATGAGATTGCGCGACTTCTCGATGCCGACCCGCATGGGAATTGGCCCGTAGAACTTCTTGGTGTAGTTGGCGGGCTTCCATTTCCCGAGGCCCGGCCCCTGGTCGATGACGAAGGGGGCGTCGAGCACCAGGGTCGACGGCGTGAACCCATGATCCAGCGCCGCCATATACACGAACGGCTTGAAAGCGGAGCCTGGCTGACGCCTCGCCTGGGTAGCCCGGTTGAACTCGCTGAACTCGTAGCTGTAGCCCCCGGACATGGCGAGCACGCGGCCGGTGTGCGGATCCAGGGCCACGATGGCGCCGCCGATATTGGGGATCTGGCGCAGCGCATAGGTTTCGGGGGGATAGGGCTTGTCCTCCTCGCCCGCCGCGACCGCTTCAACCATCACGACGTCGCCGATGGCAAGAACGTCGCCCGCCCGTTTGACCTTAGGCCCCAGGCGTTGGTCCTTCTTCCAGAGCCGCGCCCATCTGAGTTCCGCTAACGGCAAGCGGCCAATCCCGCCGTCCGCGAAGCCGATGTCCACGCCCGTGTCCTCCACGGCCAGCACGGCCGCAAGCCGCCACTCCAGCAACCCGGGCGGCGGCACCGCGGCAAGCTGCTGCGCCCACTCCGCGCCAAGTTGCAGGCGGGTGATCGGGCCCCGCCAGCCGTGCCGCCGGTCATAGGTGATGAGCCCGGCTCGAAGCACGCGGTCGGCGATCTCTTGCAGCCGCGGATCGAGCGTCGTACGGACCGAGAGACCGCCTTCGTAAAGCCCTGCACGGCCGTAACGATCGAGAAGTTCGCGCCGCACCTCTTCGACGAAGTAGTCGGCCTTGACGAACTCGGTTTCGGCCCGGGTCCGCACCTCCAACGGGGCCGCCCAAGCCTCGGCGGCTTCCGCCGGCGTGATGAACCTCTCCTTGCGCATGCGGCTGATGACCCAGTCGCGGCGGCTCTTGGCGGCTTCCGGTCGGCGTATCGGGTGGTAGTTGTTGGGCGCCTTGGGCAATGCCGCCAGGTAGGCGGTCTCGGCAACGGTGAGCTCGTCCAGCGACTTGTTGAAGTAGTTGAGCGCCGCCGCCGCGACGCCGTAGGAGCCCAGACCGAGATAGATCTCGTTGAGGTACAACTCGAGGATCCGGTCCTTCGTGAAGGTGTGCTCGATGCGAAAGGCGAGGATCGCCTCCTTGATCTTACGCTCCACCGACACTTCGTTGCTGAGCAGGAAGTTTTTCGCCACCTGCTGGGTGATTGTCGAACCGCCCGTGGGCCGGCGGTCTTTGCCCAAATTGGAAATGTTGGTGACTAGTGCCCGTACGACGCCTTGAACGTCGATTCCGGGATGGGAATAAAAGTTCTGGTCCTCGGCGGCGATAAAGGCCTTGAGCACGCGCTTGGGCATGGCCTCGACCGGTACGAACACGCGTTTCTCGACGGCATATTCAGCGATCAGCCGGCCGTCGCCGGCGTGGATCCGGGTCACCGTGGGCGGCTCGTAAACCGCAAGCTGTGTGTAGTCCGGCAGCCCCCTCCCGTAGTAATAAAACGTAAAGAGGACGCCGCTCGCCGCCGCGGTGACGAGCAGCAGAAGGCTGGTCAGCAGGACACCGATTGCTCTCAACATGGCCGTACCCGGATTATCGAGCGCCCGCGAAAGGGAAGCCAGCGTATCGGAACAGCTGTTTTCGAATTGTAAAGGGTAATTGCGAAATGTGTCTGAGTTATGACCGGGTCAACGCTTCCTTCCAGGAAAAATACCGGTCGATGGCCCTGACGATGGCGCTCGCGAGGCGTGCCCGGTAAGCCGGGCTGCGGAGTCGTTTTTCCTCCTCTCGATTGGAGAGGTACCCGAGTTCCACCAAGGCCGCCGGCACGTCCGGAGCCTTTAGCACGGCAAAGCCGGCGAACCGGTGGCTCTTGTGCAATACCTTCACCTCGCGGCGAAGCTCTTCGATCAGGAACCCTGCGAAGTTGGCGGAAAGGTTCATGGTTTCCCGCTGGGCGAGGTCGATGAGGATATTCGCGACTTCCACGTTTTCGTCGGTCAGATCGATCCCGGCGATGATGTCCGCCTTGTTGGCCTGCGCCGCAAGCAGCTCTGCTTCCTTGTCCGAGGCCTTCTCCGATAAGGTGTAGACCGACAGCCCACGGATCTTGGGGTTCGCGATGGTGTCGGCGTGAAGGGAGATGAACAGGTCGGCGTCGAACTGGCGGGCGGCCGCCACGCGCTCGCGCAACCTTAAGAACATGTCGCGGCTCCGTGTCAGGACCACGTGATAACGGTTGGTCGCCTCGAGTTGCCGCTTCACTTCGCCTGCCATGGCAAGGGTGACGGTCTTCTCCAGGATTCCGGTGCGGCCCCTGGCCCCTGGATCGACGCCGCCGTGGCCGGGGTCCAACACCAAGACCCGCTTGCCGGCAGGCCTCGCCGGCTCGGGCAGAGGCCCGAGGCGCGGCATCGGGTTGGCGGCAACCTTTGGCCGCGCCGCTTTCAGCTCGCGCAGGAACACCTCTCGCGTGACATTCTCAAGGTCGAGCACGAAGCGGTAGCCGTACCCGGCCCGTGGCTCCAGCAGAAAGACTCGTTTCATCCTCACGGGCGCCGCCGCATCGAGCACGATCCGCCATGTACCCGGTCTGAAAAGGCCGTAGCGGTATCCGCTGATGAGGCCGACGCCTTTCGCGTTCTTCTCCGGCGGCACCCTCCAGGCCACCTCCGGCAGGTCGATGACGACTCGGTAGGGATCCGCAAGCATGAAAATGCCGTGATTCACCGGCTCGGTGAGATCGAGGACGAACCGGGTCATGTCCTGGTGCTTCCCAATTCGCACACCCGTTACCGCCGATTCGGCCCATCCCGGGCCGGACCAAATCAAACCCAAAGCTAGGATGAATACCGCCAGCGAACGGATACCGCAGCCGCGAGCCGCCTTTTCTTGCCACATATTGAGGTTTACTCCTTCCAAACTCACAAGATATATCCTGTTCGCAGGAAGGCCATCAACGGCATTTTGACCCGTCCCGGGGGCGCTGACGCCACCGCCACCCCGGCGGTCCGTTCATCGTCTCGGCTGCCGCCGCATTTACGCATTGTAGATCACGGGCACCCAAATTATGTTAACGCGGCGAGTACCCGCAGTCGGCCAATCCCGCGAACGCGGGGGCGGCGTCGTGGGCGGACGCCCGGAGCCGGCCTCCAACGCAAGCCGCTCCTGAGGCGCCGGATCATGACGCTAAAGACATTGCGGAGTGAAGTGAAACTTTGAAGCCGGCCCAGCGGAGAGTTCGGTTGCGAGCTTCGTGGGCGCTTGTTTTCTGACCGTCCCCGTCTTGGCGCGCCTGAGGCCACGCCGTTCGACGGGTAGAACGGCAGCGCCGCCGGCTTCTATAAACGAAAGGCGTGTCGCCGCCCATTTTTCGTACGGGCTAGGCTTGACGCGCTTGTGAGGACATAGGCCGAATGGCTAAGAAAATGTTGATCGACGCCACCCAGCCGGAGGAAATCCGGGTGGCGGTGGTAAGTGGGAATCTCCTCGAAGAACTCGACTCCGAAACAGCTGCAAGGAAGCAGCTTAAGGGCAATATCTACCTTGCCAAGGTAGTCAGGGTCGAACCCTCCTTGCAGGCGGCGTTTGTCGAGTATGGCGGGAACCGGCACGGCTTTCTCGCCTTCACCGAAATACATCCGGATTATTACCGCATTCCCGTGGCCGACCGCGAGGCGCTGATCGCGGAGGAGGAGGCTTTCGCCAAGGCCCAGGAACGGGTTGACGCCCTTGCCGAAGAGGAAGATGAAGACCTCGAGGGCGGGGAGACATCGCCTGGGACGAACGAGGGCGAGAGCTCGGGGCCCGCGCTCGACGAGGAGCGGGCCGAGCTTGCGAATCCCGACGTAGCCCGCCGCGACGAGGATCTCCGAGATGCCGATGAGGAACAGGCGCTCGATACCCTAGGGGGCAACGAAATCGACGAAGCGGCGAGATGGCGCCGCCCGATCACCCGCAAATACAAGATTCAAGAGGTCACGAAGCGCCGGCAGGTCATGCTGGTACAGGTGACCAAGGAAGAGCGGGGCACCAAGGGGGCGGCGCTCACCACGCGACTGTCGCTTGCCGGGCGGTACTGCGTGTTGATGCCCAACACCGGCCGCGGCGGCGGGATTTCCCGCAAGATCGCCAGCCCCAGTGACCGCAAACGGCTTCGGGCCATTATCGAGAGCCTGAACATCCCGGACGGTATGTCGATGATCGTGCGGACGGCGGGAGACAAGCGCACCAAAGCCGAAATACGGCGCGATTACGAGTATCTGCTTCGGCTGTGGAGCGACATTCGGGAGCTTACCCTGAAATCCAAGGCCCCCGCCCTGATTTACGAGGAAGCGAACCTGATCAAGCGCTCCATCCGGGATCTATACACCCGCGACATGGACGAGGTGCTCATCGAGGGCGAAGAAGGTTACCACACCGCCAAGGCCTTCATGCGCACCCTGATGCCGAGCCACGCCAAGTACGTCCAGCCTTACAAGGACCCAACGATTCCGCTATTCCACCGCTACCAAATCGAAAGCCAGATCGACGCCATCCACAACCCGGTGGTTCGCCTCAGGTCCGGGGGGTACATCGTCATCAACCAAGCAGAAGCCTTGGTCGCGGTCGACGTCAATTCAGGCCGCGCCACGCGCGAGCGTAACATCGAGGAGACGGCACTGAAGACAAACCTCGAGGCGGCCGATGAAGTCGCCCGGCAATTGCGGCTTCGGGATCTCGCCGGGCTCATCGTTATCGACTTCATCGACATGGATATCCCCAAGAACCAACGGGCAGTGGAAAGGCGTTTCAAGGAGGCGATGAAGAGCGACCGCGCGCGCATCCAGATCGGCCGGATCAGCCCCTTCGGTCTCTTGGAGATGTCGCGCCAACGGTTGCGTCCAAGCCTGGTCGAGATCAGCACCGAACGCTGCCCCAAGTGCGCCGGTATGGGCGTAGTCCGCTCGACCGAATCGACGGCGCTGCACGTGCTGCGCACGATCGAGGATGAGGGTATTCGCAAGCGCAGCGCCGAGGTTGCCGTTTTCGTGCCCACTGACGTGGCGCTCTACATCCTCAACCAGAAGCGCCAGACCCTGAACGACATCGAGGCACGCCACGGCTTCCGGGTGACAGTCAACCGGGACGAGACTTTGACTGCGCCGGAATTCCGGATCGAGACGATCAAGGGCAAAGAGCCGGGCGCCCGGCCCGTTGCGGCGCATGAAGCGCCGGAAATCGCCGCCGAGCGTGAAACCGTGGAAATGGCCGTCGAAGAGATGGCCGTCGAAGAGGAGAAGGAGGCGCTGCCGGAAAAGAAAGCCGCCCGCAAACGGCGCAGGCGCGGCAAGCGGGGCGGGCGGCGGCGCTCGCAAAAGACCGCCAGGGCCGCGGCCGAGGGGCTAGAGACACCGCCCGCCGAGGTGGCCGCCCAGGGCGCGTCCGAGGCCAGCGTCGATCCCGGGACGAGTCAACCCGCCGATGCCGCCGCCGGCGAAGAGACGAAACCCGCAAAGCGGACCCGGCGGC
Organism: Alphaproteobacteria bacterium; assembly: GCA_036475545.1. Lineage (GTDB taxonomy): Bacteria > Pseudomonadota > Alphaproteobacteria > DATDPM01 > DATDPM01 > JAZGAE01. The sequence continues at coordinate 2,904 of JAZGAE010000110.1, read as the reverse complement.
GGCGGAAGGCCGTGAAAGCGGAGGAGACCACCGAAGCGGCGGCGAGCGGGACGGATGCGCCGTCCGGGAAAGAGACCACGGCCGGAGGCAAGCCTAAGACCGCCCGAGCGTCCCGCGGCCGCAGGCGCGCCGCAAAGAGGCCCGCGAAGGGGCGCGGCGGGGCGCAGGAGGAGGAGCCCACGGCTCCTTCCCACGAGCCCGCAGTAGAGGAGTCGCCCGTCGCGGCTGAGATGCCCGCCGAGGCCGCGGTTCCGGCCGCGGTCGCCGAGAGCACCGCCGAGACAGAGACATCTCCCAAGCGCAGGGGCTGGTGGCAGCGCCCGAGCGAATAACCGGAGCGCCTACGGCCGCCACACCCCAAGCCGGCGGGCAGCCTCGACGATGCCGGCTTCCGATCCGGCGAAGGAAATGCGCAGGTAGCAGTGGCCACGGGCCGGGTCGAAATCAATTCCGGGGGTGGTCGCCACGCCGGTTTCGTTCAGCATCCGCAGGCAGAGGTCTTTGCTGTCGTTCGTGAGGTGGCGCACGTCGGCGTACAGATAAAAGGCGCCCTCCGCCGGGGCTAGGCGGTCGAAGCCTGCCTTCGGTAGCTCCTTCAACAGATGGGCCCTGTTGCGGGCGTAGTGGGCGACATAGGCCTCGAGTTCGTCCCGGCAGTCGAACACGGTCAGCGCGGCTCGCTGGGACAAGGTTGGCGGGGAGATGAACAGGCTCTGGGCCAGGCGCTCGACCGAGAGCACAAGGTCCTCTGGCACCACCAGCCAGCCGAGTCGCCATCCCATCATTGAGAAGTATTTCGAGAAGCTGTTGACCACCACGGCATCGTCGCTGACGGTCAGAACGGAGGTTGCCGGTTTGTCGTAGGTTATGCCGTGGTAGATCTCGTCGGAGACGAGGCGGATGTCACGGTCGCGGCAATACTCGGCGAGAACCCTCAGTTCATCTGCGCTCAACACGCTGCCTGTGGGATTGGAGGGGCTGGCGATGATGAGGCCATGAAGTGGGTCCTCGACCGCCTCCAAGAGCTCGACGGTGGGTTGGAAGCGGCTCTCGAGCCCCGTCTCGAGCAAGATCGGCGTGATCCCGAGCGACATTAGGATGTTGCGGTAGGCGGGGTAGCCGGGCACCGCCAGGGCGACGCGGTCGCCAATGTCGAAGGCCGCCAGAAACGACAGGATGAACCCGCCTGAGGAGCCGGTGGTCACAACCACGCGGCCCGGCGACATCTCGATGCCTGCTCTCTCGCGGTAGAATTCGGCGATTCGGGCACGCAGATCAGGGAGCCCGGGCGATTCCGTGTATCCGAGGCCGCCGGTTTCGAGAATCCTCTTCGCCGCCTCGATCACCGGCCTCGGCGCAGGCGTGCTCGGCTCGCCAAGTTCGAGGTGCAGCACGTCCTTGCCTTCCGCCGCCCGTTTGTTGGCGGTCGCAAGCATCTCCATGACGATGAAGGGCGGAACGGCGCCCCGTTTCGCCACCTTCAGCGCCACGGCGTTACCCTCGGGTGGCGCGACAAGGCACCCGCCCGGACCTCCAGGGATCTTCTGGCGCATTGACGCTCTAGAGTGTGATACATAGCTAAGAGGAGGATCTGCGGGGCCGGAATGTTGCGCAAATTCCTTTCTTCCTTACTGGCTTGTGCCGTCTTAACGGCATCGACCGCGCTGCACGGAGCGCAGGCGCAAGGAATCCCGCTCATCCGCGACGCGGAGATCGAGAGTACCATTCGAGCCCTTGCCGTGCCACTTTTCGAGGCCGCGGGCCTCGATCCCGAGGCGGTGAAGATTCACCTCGTCAACGACGGCGCGCTCAACGCCTTCGTGTTCGGCGGCCAGCGGCTGTTCATCACCACCGGCCTGCTGATGCGCAGCAAGCACGCCGGCCAGGTCATCGGCGTGCTCGCCCATGAAACCGGCCATATCGCGGGAGGACATCTGGCGCGGCTCGAGGGAGAGCGGCGCAACGCCGGAATGCAGGCGCTCATCTCCTTCGTTCTGGGCGCAGCGGCAGCCGTCGCCGGCCAGGGCGAGGTGGGACAGGCGATCATCTCCGGCGGGACCCACGTGGCCCAGCGCCAGATGCTCACATACACCCGTGGCCACGAGGCCGCCGCCGACCAGGCGGCGCTCACCTATCTCGACCGTACCGGCCAGTCGGCGGTCGGCATGATGGAATTCCTCGAGGTTCTCGGGAATCAGGAACTGCTGACCCCAGGCCGCCAGGATCCTTACGTCCGGACCCACCCGATCACGAGGGACCGGATTTCCTTCGTCAAGAACCACGTCTCCAACTCGGAGCTCTCAGCCGCGCCGATTCCGCCCGAATACCGGTTCGTGCATGCCCGCATGCGCGGCAAGCTTCAGGGTTTCCTCAGGCCGCCGGCCGAGACCTTCTCCCGCTATCCGCAGAAGGACCAAAGCATCGAGGCCCGTTACGCTCGCGCCATCGCCCACTACCGTAAGCCGGATCTGGGACGCGCGATCCCGCTCATCGACGAGCTCATCGCCGAGCGCCCCGATGATCCATTTCTCCACGAGCTCAAGGGCCAGATGTTGTACGAGAACGGCCGCGTTAGGGAGGCCCTGGCTCCCCACGAGGTGGCGGTGCGGTTGCTCCCGAACAGTTCCCTGCTTCGGGTGGGGCTCGCGCAGACTCAGATCGCGCTCAATGAGCCGACGCTCAACGAGGCGGCGCTCGCCAATTTACACGAAGCCGTGCGCATCGAGCGCGACTACGCGACGACCTGGGGCCTGCTCGCCGTCGCCTACGGCCGCGGAGGCCACATCGATCTTGTAGCCCTGGCGCTCGCTGAGAAGGCGTTCCTCCTGGGCGACGAAAAGGAGGCACGGCTGCAAGTGGCCCGCGCTGAGAATTTGCTGCCGGAGGGTTCGGCGGGCTGGATCC
>JAZGAE010000109.1:0-5706 GCA_036475545.1 Alphaproteobacteria bacterium | reverse complement strand
AATATAAAATTAACGCGACATCGGCATTGGGTCCAGCGGTAGCGTGGTCAGCGGAGCTGGCCAGGATTGCGCGGCCAGCGCTCGGCGAACGTCCCCTCTTGGCTACTAACAGACATCGGCGGCGCTGGTCAAAGGCCAACCAAAGCCGACCTTTACGAGTACTACGAGTACACGCCTTAAGAGTTGGAGTAGGAGCTAGAGTCGGCACACCGGGGCCTGTCGGCCATGGTCTCCGCTCCGGTCACGGCTGCGAGGGGCGAAGGGAGGCCCGAGCGCCTGTTTGCTACCCGCCGGTTTCCTTGAACAGGCGGTTGCGCACCAGCCAGGAAATCCCGCGCATCCAGGACGTGTCGCTGTTGCCCCGAATATTGACGCCGTGAACCGCCGTCAACTGCCCGGTCTTGGCGTCGTGGACGAGGACGTTGACGGTGAGCACGAGGCCGGTGACCCTGGTCACGACCCCGAACAGCGAAAGCTCCGCGCCGAGCGCCGCGGCGATCTCGGCCTCGCAGCCCTCGCATTCGGACAAGTACCCCTCGATGGCGGGATCGGCGAGCCTCTTGTCGTCGAGCTCGCCGACGGCGGCGACGTCGACCAGCTCGTAGCGGTCGGACTCCTCGAACTTCCGGCGCACGTAATCGGTCACCAGATCGAGGCGTCTCCCTTCGACCTCGGCGGTCGCCGAATCCGCGCCGCTGCGGTCGATGTACTCGAACCGGAAGACGGCCACCTTGAGCGGCGAGGGCTGGCTCTGCGCGAGGGCGGGCGCGCCGAGGGAAATCGCGGCCAAAATCAGAATCGCCAGTCTCGTCATCGCCATCTCCTTCGCGTCACGCTTGCCGATGGGTCACGGGCCTCGGAAGCGCAGGAGCGGATGCGGAACGGCCGGGGCGCGGCCTGGCGGCGGCGGGGCGTTCGCCGTGGCGCTCCGCCATCGTCATCTTGGCGGGATCTCCGCCGCCGGCAGATCGAGCACCGCCCGCACCCCGCCCGCGTCCGACTTGCCGAGTATGACCGCGCCGTCGTAAAGATCCGCGATGTCCCGCACGATGGACAGCCCGAGGCCCGAGCCGGGCACGGCCTCGTCCATGCGCTCGCCCCGGTCGAACACGGCCTCCCTCTCGTCCGCCACCAGCCCCCGCCCGTCGTCGTCGACCGAGACCTTGAGCCGCCCGTCGGCGGCCGTGGCCGCGACGGCGACTCGCGACGAGGCCCACTTGCAGGCATTGTCGATGAGATTGCCGAGCATCTCCTCTAAATCCTGACGCTCGCCGCGGAAGTACAGCCCGGCGGGGACATCGATTCCGATCTCGATGTCGCGCGAGGAATGGATGCGTTGAAGCGTGCGCGACAGGTCCTCGACCACCGGAAGCACCTCGGTGCGCGCCCCGAGCACGCTCACCGCCGCGGCGGCGCGCGCGCGCGCCAGGTAATGATCGACGTTGCGGCGGATGATGGCGAGCTGCCGGCGGACGGTGTCGGCCAGATTGCCCGCCTCGGGCGTCTTGCCGCCGGAGATCGCGTTGGTGAGCACCGACAGCGGCGTGTTCAACGCATGGGCCAGGTTGCCCACCTGCGTGCGGGCCCTCTCGACGATGTCGGCGTTGTTGTCGAGGAGGACGTTGATCTCTTCCACAAGCGGCTCCACCTCGGCCGGGAAGTCGCCCTCCATGCGGTCGGCCCGGCCCGAGCTGACGTCCGCGATCGCGGCCCGGATGCGCCTCAAGGGCTGAAGGCCGTAACGCACCTGGATCAGCACGGCGATGATGAGCCCGAGCCCCAGCGCGCCCAGCGACCAGGCCAGCGTCCGGTTGAAGGTGCGGATGTCCGCCTGGGCCTCGGATTCGTCGCCGGAGACGACGAAATGGTAGGTCTCGTCCGAGCCGGGCAGGGTCACGTCCCGGCCGACGAACCTGAGCGTTCGACGCGGCTGCACCAGCAGCTGAAAGCGTTGTCCTCCCGTCCCGATCGGCCGGTAATCGGGGGGGCGGAGCAGCTGGTCCCAGAGCGAGCGCGAGCGAAGCAGCGGGCCGCTATCGGTCGCCACCTGCCAGTACCACCCCGAGTAGGGCTGCTCGAAGCGCGGCTCGCCCGGCGCGCGCGAAAGCTTGAGGTTGCCGCCCTCGTCGACGCCGGCCCCCGCCACCAGCGCGTCGAGGAGAACCAGCAGCCGGGCGTCGAAGGCCCGCTCGACGTAGTCCCCGAACACCGCCGAGAGGACCAGCCCACCCGCAAGCAGGGCGGCCGCAATCCACAACGACGCGTAAGCGGCCAGCCGGAAAGCGAGCGACTTAGTCCGCATCCTCCGGCGCTGCCAGGCAGTATCCCATGCCGCGAACGGTCTCGATCACCGGGGCGCCGAGCTTCCTTCGCAAACGCCCGATGAAGACCTCTATGGTATTGGAGTCGCGGTCGAAGTGCTGGTCGTAGATGTGCTCGGTGAGCTCGGTGCGGGAAATGACCTTGCCCTTGTGGTGCATGAGATACGAAAGGATCTTGAGCTCCTGGGCCGTCAGCTTGACCGGAACGCCCTCCACGGTGACGCGTCCGCTCCGCGTGTCCACCCTCACCGGACCGCATTCCAGCTCCGGCGAGGCGTGGCCCGCGGCGCGGCGGATCAAGGCCCTCAGCCGCGCCAGCACCTCCTCCATCTGGAACGGCTTGGTGACGTAATCGTCGGCGCCGGCGTCGAACCCCGCGACCTTGTCGCTCCAGCGGTCGCGGGCGGTGAGAATGAGAACCGGCATGTTGCACCCCTCGCGGCGCCACCGCTCGAGCACGCTGACGCCGTCGATGAGGGGAAGACCGAGATCCAGGACCACGGCGTCATAGGACTCGGTCTCGCCGAGGAAATGGCCCTCCTCGCCGTCGTGCGCCACATCGACGGCGTAGCCCGAATCCTCGAGCGTTCCCGCCAATTGGCGGGCGAGATCCGGTTCGTCCTCTACGACCAAGACACGCATGATCCAAACTTAACCTATTTCAGGAGATTACGGTACGGCTACGGCCGCTTGCGGGCTTCCTCGATGCCCTGGCCCTCCACCTGCAGGAGAACCCCGGTGCCGGCGTCGACCATGACCCTGAGGACGTTGTCCTGGGGCGTGAGCAGGGTAATCGCGTAGATCCAGCCATGCAGGCCCTCCTCGAGATCGGTGAGCTTGACCTCGATGACCCGCCCGTCGAACTCGTCCTCCACCGTCACCAGGATCTGGTGGAGGGGCATGATCTCGCCGGCCTCCATCGCGGCGCGGGCGCGCTCGTGGTCGACGCCGCCCGCGCGGGCATCGCCCGCCGCCGCGCCGAGGGCGAGGACCAGGAAGAGTATCAGTGCGCGCATGACGGTCATCCTACGTCGGCGGGATTGAACCCCAAATGAACACAGGCTGAATTGGCCGCTCACTCCCGGTTCAGCTGGATTATGGCATGAGCGGCGCCAACCAATGGTTTCGCGCAACGAAATCGCGCGCAAGCCATCCTAGATCCAGATGAGATCGAGAGACACAAGACACAAGAGACAAAGGAGACACTTACATGAAGAAGGCATTGTTTGCCGCCGGCCTGGCGGCGATCGCCCTGGGCCTTTCCGGCACCCTGGGCTTTTCCGGACCCGCTTCCGCCGAGCCGCTCAAGTTTCAGTACCTCAGGGCCGCGCTCGGCATTCCCCATCCGCCGGTGCTGGCACGCGAGGTCGTGGCCCTCAAGGTGGTGGAGCAGGGCTACACCGGGCTCGACCGGATCCGCTTGGCCGACGGCTTTTACATCGTCGATGCCTACAAGGCCGAAGACGATCGGGTCATCCTTTTCGTCGACGCCTTGACCGGCGTGGTCATCCACGAGGGCTCCTAGGGCCCTCCTAGGGCCCGCACGCCGACGCCGGGGTCCACGGACTCCGGCGTCGGCTTGCCCGCTCCCGGCAAAGCTGAACGGCCCATGAACGGGCGGCTCAGCCACGGTTCAGCAAGGCCGTGGTATGACTGGCCTCGGTTGTGACGGAAACGTCATGGGCTAACCCATCCTCCCCTCACAACGGCGTACACAACCCCATAACCACGCCCAGCCCGCCCGCACCCCCTCCCCCCGCGGGCGGGCTTGGCGTTCGGGGGCGGAGCGAGGCCGACCCCGCATGCCCCCGGGCGCGCATCGCCTACCAAATCTCGTCGAGGCCGACCGCTACCGCCGTTCGTTCGCCGGCTCCTCGTCCATGGCGAGCGGCGGCGACGCCATCGCGTGGCGGATGACCTTCTTCATGACGGTGGGGAGCGCGAACTCGTGGAGCCGGCCGCGGCCGGCCCAGGCGCCGTCGCCGAGGGACTCGGCCGTCGCAACTCGCCCCGCGAGCACCCTGATCTCCAAATGGAAGTGGGTGAAGGTGTGGCGGACGATGCCGGGAAGGCTCCGCCACGGCGCCGACACCGGCGCCGCGGCGCGCGCCTGGTCCTCCGTCCAGCCCTCGTCGCGCCACTCGCTCGAGGGCACCTCCATCATGCCGCCGAGAAGCCCGGTGGGGGCGCGGCGGCGCAAGAAAACGGCGCCGTCGTCGCGCACCAGCACGTAAGCCACGGCGCTCAGCGTGGGACGCGCCGGCCTGGCGGGCTTGCGGGGCAGTTCCTCGGCGATGCCCAGCGCGCGCGCGGCGCAGGAGTCGGCCCAGGGGCAGCGGCCGCAGGCGGGCTCGCGCGGCGTGCAGACGAGCGATCCCAAGTCCATGACCGCCTGGGCGTAGTCCCCGGGCCGGCGGGTCGGCGTGAGCGCCGCGGCGAGCTCCCGGATCCGACCCCTCGCCCTCGGCAACGGCTTCTCGAGCGCGTAGAGCCGGGCGATGACCCGCTCGACGTTGCCGTCCACCACCGCGGCCGGGCGCTCAAACGCGATGGCGGCGATGGCGGCCGCCGTGTAGGGGCCGATGCCGGGAAGCCGCTCGAGCTCGGCCTCCGTCTCGGGAAAGCGCCCGCCCAACTCGGTGCCGACGACGCGCGCGCACCTCAGAAGGTTCCGCGCCCGGGCGTAGTAGCCGAGCCCTTGCCAAGCGTGCAGGACCTCGTCGGGCTCGGCGCGGCCGAGCGCGTCGACGTTCGGCCAGCGCCGGATGAAGCGCCGGAAATAGGGCCCCACCGCCGCCACGGTGGTCTGCTGAAGCATGATTTCGCTGAGCCAGACGTGGTAGGGATTGGGCCGCCGGCCCTTTCGCGCGCGCCATGGAAGCACGCGGGCGTTGGCGTCGTACCAAGCCAGCAGCCGGCCCACCAAGGCCGGGTCGCCCGCCCGCCGGAGCCGCGCCGTTGCCGGCATCTGGGCGATCAAAGGGCGGTCGACGTCGATCGTGCTGTTGTCCATCGCGTGCCGGCACCCTAAACTGGGCGCGATCGCACCATAGTGCCGGGCCTGCGCGCCGCGCAAGGGAGGCGGCCCGGGCTAAAGGATAAAGCCGGCAATGGAAAACCGCAGCAGGCGCAGTCCGGCCGCTTTCGCCCGCAGGGGCGTGCGCGCCATCGCCGCGATTGTGCCCAGGGTCACCGCGGGCGCCTTCCGCGGCCGCGGCTTCGCCGAGGCCGGGATCCTCACCGACTGGCCCGCCATCGTCGGTCCCCGGCTGGCGGCCAACTGCAGCCCGGAGAAGCTTTCCTTCCCGCTCGCCAAGCGCACCGGGGGGACGCTTCGCCTTCGCGTCGCAGGCGCGTTGGCGACCGAGCTCCAACATCTGGAGCC
>JAZGAE010000108.1:0-4914 GCA_036475545.1 Alphaproteobacteria bacterium | reverse complement strand
CCGCCCCGGCGCAACCCGAAGGGCCGGGGTCTTTTGCGGCCACGGGTTCGTAGCAAAGCTCGCGCGGTGGCACCGCTGCGTGCTTCGCCCCGCTCCTGCCCGCGGCACAAAATTCCTCCGGCGCAGTCAGTTCAACTTGACCGGATTATGCTCTAGACTCACGCATGGGCGCACGATGAAAGCGGCCAGCATTGCGGAAGACGCCCTTTACGGGGTCTTAATGAAGAAGGGCTATTGAGACGATCTTCGAAGAGGGGCAACATCTCGCCATGAAACGCACCGCGCTCGCCATCGTTTTGCTGGCCGGGGTCAGTCTGTCCGCCCGGGCGGACTTCGACGCCGGCATAGCCGCCTATGAGCGGGGGGACTACATCACCGCCTATAGGGAATTCAGGCCGCTCGCCATACAGGGCGTGGGCAGCGCCCAGTACAACCTCGGGCTCATGTACCGCGATGGCGCCGGCGTCGTGAAGGACTACGTCGAGGCGGTGACGTGGTTCCGCCGCGCCGCCGACCAAGGGATCGCCGAGGCGCAAAACAAACTGGGCGACATGTACAACAACGGCAAGGGGGTGCCGCAGAACTATCCGGAAGCGGTGAATTGGTACCGCAAGGCCGCCGAAAGGGGCGTGGCGAGCGCCCAGTTCAACCTCGCCGTCAAGCACTTCAGGGGCGAAGGCGTCCCCCAGGACTACGTCTTGGCCCATATGTGGTCCAATCTCGCGGCGTCCAGCACGACGGGAAAGACCGCGGAGACGTACATGGCGCTGCGTGCCCGCATCAACGAGAAGATGACCACCGAGGACATCTCCGAGGCGCAGCGGTTGGCGCGGGAGTGGAGGCCGAAGAGGTAGTCGCGGAGCCCTGATCTCCGCCGCCGCGGCGGCCGGCCCGTCGCTCGATCGCCTCTTGAACCGCCGGACCCACACCTGCCGGCGCTGCCAGAGAGCCGCCGTTTGCTGGCATCGCACCCGACGTCCGGCCCTTGGCGCGCGCCGCCAAGGCATTCACCGATGCCGGGTGCCGGTCCGATTGGAAAGCGCGACGCTCCCCGGGCGCGGTCCGCCACGCCAGTGCCGGTCACGGCGCTTCGGGAGACGGCCCCTGCCGTTCTATGGCCCGGCTCGATTCGCGAAGTTCGCTGACCGCCTCATCGAAAAACGCGTCCAGCCGCCTTTTCGTCTCCGGCGACAAACTCACCAGCTTGGATCGGGCGTCCTCCGGATTGTCGCTCTCGAGCAAGATTCCCTGTCGTATCGCGGACTCCACGTACTTGCCCGCGGTGTGGGGGCTCTTAATGGCGGTCATGAATTTAAGCGCGTCTGTCTTCCTCACCGGGCCGTCGCTCTTCCAAATGCGGGTCAACAAATCCCAGTAGGCGGCCGAGTAAAATTCCTTGTTGCCTTCAAAAACCTTAAGCCAATTGACCCCGTTGCTCTCAGTCATATGCAGATACTGTTTATGCTGAACATTATTATATTTTAGCTGCATAACCGCCTCTCGCCCAACTGGCTGCTCGAACCCGCATTTTTGTATCAGGTTTGCAGCCAAAACCACACTTACCCTGGCTACCCCCGTTGCCGTCCGCGTTCGCACAGGCCGCCGAGCGGCTCGTCAGGACGCGACACTATGATAGCGAATTCAACAACTTATACGACTTCACACAAAATTGAACAAGCAAGTTTGGATGAAGAATTGACATCACAATTGCATGTAACTATAGTTATATCTTGGCCCGTGCGCAAGGAGCAACGGGCCGGGCCAGCGACGCCACGAAGTGTCGGGCCACCCAGCGGCTCCACTTCCGACGTTGCAGAAATCTGGACCGGGAGGTGTGGTCATGCAATCGAAGAAGCGCCGATTTTCGCGGACTGCCTCGGTCCTCGCCGTCCTCGCCGCGCTTGCGCTGGGCCCCGGCGGCGCCTCGAGCCCCGCCGCCGCCGGTGTGCTCCATTACGCCTCGAACAGCCATCACGGCGCGGTCAACACCCATCACGGCGCGGTCGCCATCCATCACGGTGGCCGCCTGCACCACTTTGGAACCAGCGTTCATGCCGGAGCCCATCACGGAAACATCGTCGGGCACCACGTCAGCCAAATCATCCGCTTAACGGTCTATCATGGAGGCCGCCACGGATACGTCCCGGGACACCAGCCGCGAAACCACCCCGGGCTCAGGCTCTCCTACGGCCACGGCCGGCACGCCTTCGGACGGGCCTGCCATGCGGTGAGCAAGATCGGCCACGTCGGGCACGGAAGGAAAGCAAACATCGGCGGCACGATGTGCTACGACCGGCACGGTGTTTCGTACATCGTTGCCGGAAGTCGATATATCATACATTATTACTAGAATTCTATCTATTGGTCTTTTGGACGTTTAACAAAACATTAAATGTTCTTATGTATTCATTACGGCGATAAGTACGAACGAATCGACATCGGACATTTCGGTGTCGGGCTGAATACCCAGTCACGAGGTGCGAAGGAGGTAAACCAATGAAGGCCAATCGGCACGTAAAGACCGTTGCGGCGGTCGCCGTTGCGCTGGCGCTCACGGCCTGCGCCAACTCGCAAGGCCGGGAAAAGGAATTCGCCGGCGGTCTCGTCGGCGCCGGTGTCGGCGCGCTCGCCGGTTCGCAGATCGGCGACGGCAGGGGCCAGCTTGCCGCGGTTGCCATCGGCACCCTGCTCGGCGCCTGGGCGGGCAGCCAGATCGGCCGCCAGCTCGACGAACGCGACCGGCTCCTGGCCGGCCGTGCGATGAGCCAAGCCCACGCGGCACCGGTCGGACAGACCATCGTCTGGGACAACCCCAACAGCGGCAACTCGGGCACCATCACCCCGGTCCGCGACGGCACCCACACGGCGACCGGCGCCTATTGCCGCGAGTATCAGCAGACCATCACCGTGGGCGGCAGGACCGAAGATGCCTACGGCACGGCGTGCCGCCAGCCCGACGGGAGCTGGCAGATCGTCAGCGGATAGCGCGGAAACTAACCTAACCCTTCCCTGAACCTTCGGGCGCCACGCCGGAAACCCGGCGTGGCGCCGCCGAGTGACACGAACCGCCTTGACGGCGGCTAAAAACGTGTATATACATCTTTCTATGCCGACGAGCGACGGATGCGGGACCGAAGAGATTGCTGGGCAAGCGCCGGGGGCGTTGCGGGCGTGTGGGCACGGCTCGCCAGCCCGGCCGCGGCCAACGCCTGCTACGCCGCGTCGCGCCGTGGCGAGCACGCCCCCCGCCAGACCCGCCGGTCGCCGCACGCACGACGCAAGGACGGTGGCCCATGGCTGATATCGATACCCACCCCACCGTCATCCGGGTTCGCGCGAGAGAGCGGGCCGCCTCGGCCGCGGCTGCGCCGCAGGCGGTGGATGCTGAGTGGCTGCGCAAGCTCTGCCTCGCGGCCGGCGCGGACGACGTGGGTTTCGTCGAAATCGACCGCCCCGAGATCGCCGATCAGAAGGCCGACATCCTCGAGGCCTTTCCTCGCACCCGGACGCTGATCAGCTTCGTTAACCGGATGAATCCCGACAACATCCGAAGCCCCATGCGCTCGGTGGCCAACATCGAGTTCCATCACGCGGGCGCCGAGGTCGAGGAGATCGCGCGGAGGATGATCAGGGAACTGGGGCGCCACGGCGTCCGCGGCGTCTACCCCTCGATGGGGTTTCCGATGGAGATGACCCGCTACCCGGGCAAGATCTGGGTGGTCTCGCACAAGCTCGTCGCGGAGGCCGCGGGCCTCGGCCGCATGGGGATTCACCGCAACCTCATCCACCCGCGGTTCGGGAACTTCGTAAACCTCGGGACCGTGCTCGCCGACGTCGAGGTCTCACGCTACTCCGAGCCTGTCGAGTATAACCCGTGCCTCGAATGCAAGCTGTGCGTGGCCGCCTGCCCCGTGGGCGCCATCGACCCCGACGGCTACTTCAACTTCGCCGCCTGTTATACGCACAACTACAAGGAGTTCCTGGGCGGCTTCACCAACTTCGTCGAGGACATCGCGGACTCACGCGACGCCAAGGCGTTGCGCAAGCGGGTCACGGACCAGGAGAGCGTCTCTTGGTGGCAGAGCCTTTCGATTGGGGCGAATTACAAGGCCGCCTATTGCCTCGCCGTCTGCCCCGCCGGCGAGGATGTGATCGGCCCGTATCTCAGGAGCAAGAAGGAGCACCTGGACAGCGTCGTGAAGCCGCTCACCCGGAAGGTGGAGAACGTGTACGTGGTCCCCAACTCGGATTCGGAGGCGCACGTGGCGAAAAGGTTTCCGCACAAGCGCATCCGCCATACGCGCTCGCCCGCCCGCCCGACCTCGATCGAGAGCTTCCTCGGGGGCCTGCGCCTCACCTTCAACAGGCACCAGTCGGAGGGGCTCGACGCCACCTACCACTTCCGCTTCACCGGCGACGAGCCGCGCGAGGCAACCGTCGAGATCCGGAACAAGGAGCTCCGCGTCCGCGACGGGCTCATCGGCCGGCCCGACCTTCAGGTCACCGCCGACAGCCGCACCTGGATCGCGTTCCTGCGCAAGGAGCGGGGGATCTTGGGTGCGCTGATCACGCGCAAGGTCCGGCTCAAGGGCTCGCCGAAGCTGCTGCAAGGATTCGCCCGCTGCTTCCCGGCCTGAGCGCCTGCGCGGGGGCGACTCGCGCTGGTTCCCGTCGGCGAATCGAACCTCCGCCCCCGAAGGGAAACGGATCTTCGGTCGGCTGCGTCCGCCGGCTTCGCCCGGGGGCGGGTGGCTCGCCTCGGCACCGGTGATCTCAATGTGGGGCTAGAGCGTTGGACTTTGGGCGGCGGCGAACACTCGTCCGCCCGGATGCACCCGCTTTCGAACCGTTTGGTTAGGCGCGGCGCGAGCAGCGGCGCCCATCATGCCGCGCACGCGGTTCCCCCGCCTTCGT
>JAZGAE010000107.1:0-2322 GCA_036475545.1 Alphaproteobacteria bacterium | reverse complement strand
GCGCCCTGGAAGCCGCGCTCCTGGCCGCCAGCCTCCCGGTCGCCAAGGATATCGTCGATGACGACCTCCTTGTGCTCGGCAGCGTGACGCTCGGGGCGCCCAAGGACGGATTCAAGGAGGTGGCGATCGAATGGCGTGTGATCCGCGTCGGCAGCGACGAGGAGCTGGGCGAGGTGGCCCAGCGCAATCAGGTCCCGGCCGGGAGCCTGGATGGGCCTTGGGGACAGACGGCCCGCGCCGTGGCCCGTGAGGCCGCCGCCGGAGTCATCGACCTGCTGGACCGCGCCGGAAAGCTTTGAAGACCGCCCCAAGGGCGTTTACAGGGAGAGGGCGCGTTGATAAGGTCCGCCGCGCCCGGGCAGGGTTCGTGAGCCGGGCGGTTTATTACCGCTATCCAGATCACGGTCGGCGCGCAAGGACGTGTCATGAAGATCCTGACGGGCAACAGCAATCGGCCCCTGGCCGAGGCCATCTCCGCGTTCCTCAACCTGCCGCTCACCAAGGCCAGCGTCCGGCGCTTCTCGGACATGGAGATCTTCGTCGAAATCAACGAGAACGTGCGTGGCGAGGACGTCTTCCTGTTCCAGTCCACGTCCTATCCGGCGAACGACAACCTGATGGAGCTTCTGGTCGGGACCGATGCGCTGAAGCGCGGTTCGGCCCGGCGCATCACCGCGGTCATCCCCTATTACGGTTACGGCCGGCAGGACCGCAAGTCCGGCCCGCGCACGCCGATCTCGGCCAAGCTGGTGGCCAACCTGATCACGGTGGCCGGCGCGGACCGGGTCCTGACCCTGGACCTGCACGCCGGCCAGATCCAAGGCTTCTTCGATATCCCGACCGACAACCTTTATGCCGCCCCGGTCTTCACCAAGGACATTCTGGACCGCTTCGACGGCGAGGATGTGACCATCGTCTCGCCCGATGTGGGCGGCGTGCTGCGCGCCCGGGCGATCGCCAAGCGCCTTGACGCGGACCTCGCCATCATCGATAAGCGCCGCGAACGGGCCGGGGTCTCCGAGGTCATGCACATCATCGGCGATGTGCGCGGCCAGCGCTGCATCCTGGTGGACGACATCGTGGATTCGGCGGGTACGCTGTGCAACGCGGCCGCGGCCTTGATGGATGCCGGCGCCAAGTCGGTCTGCGCCTATGTCACTCACGGCGTCCTTTCGGGTGGCGCGGTGGCGCGGGTCTCGGCCTCGCCGCTCGAGGAGCTGGTGATGACCGACAGCATACAGGCGACCGAGGCCGTGCGGGTGGCCCAGAACATCCGCCAAATCTCTATCGCGCCGCTTCTGGGCGAGGCCATGCGCCGGATCAGCGCCGAGAAGTCGGTGTCCAGCCTGTTCGAGTTTCCGTCCGTCTGAGCGGACCGTCCGGCGGCGGCACCCCTGGAGGCCGCAACCGGACCCTTGGCGGGCCGCCCGTGCCCGCCGGTTTGAAATGAGTGGAGGAAGTTTATGGCTGAGTTTTCCATTATTCCCGCCGAGGTGCGGGAGCGGGCCGGGAAGGGGCCAGCCCGTGCCGTGCGTCGCGCCGGACGGGTACCGGGCGTCATCTACGGCGCCAAGAAGGACCCCGCGCTGGTTACGCTGGATCCGCTGACGCTCTACAAGGAGCTGCGTAGCGGTTCCTTCATGGCCACGGTCTATGACGTCCAGATCGGCGAGGCGAAGGAACGCGTCCTGCCGCGCGACGTGCAGTTCGACCCGGTCAGCGATAAGGCGATCCACGTGGACTTCCTGCGCGTCTCGGCCGCGACCCGCGTGACCGTCGCGGTCCCGGTGAACTTCCTGAACGAGGAGGAGTCCCCGGGCATCAAGCGCGGCGGCCTGCTCAACGTAGTGCGTCACGAGATCGAGATGTCCTGCCGGGCCGACGCGATCCCGCCGAGCATCGACATCGACCTCACGGGCCTGGAGATCGGCGACAGCATACATATCTCCGGCGTCGTCCTGCCCGAAGGCGTGGAGCTTACGATCAGCGACCGCGACTTCACCGTGGCAACCGTCGCCGCGCCCACCGTAGTCCAGGAGGAAGCCGCCGCCGAAGGCGAGGAAGTCGAGGGCGAGGAGCTGGAAGGTCTCGAGGGCGAGGAGCTGGAAGGCGTCGAGGGCGAGGAAGGCGAAGCGGCCGAGGGCGCCGAGGAGAAATCCGAGGAGAAAAAGGAAGGCAAGGGCGGCAAGGAGTAATCCCGCCCCGCCGTCTGTATCGCCATGCTGCTGCTCGTCGGCCTGGGCAACCCGGGCCCGCGCCACGCGAACAACCGTCACAACATCGGCTTTATGGCGCTGGACGAGATCGTCCGCCGCCATTCCT
>JAZGAE010000106.1:0-13846 GCA_036475545.1 Alphaproteobacteria bacterium | reverse complement strand
TCCCACGCCACCGGCAGCCCCCGTTTCAGCTTCTCCAGCGAGAGCCCCGAGGGCTCGCGGCCGTCGAGGATGGCCTCGACGATGTCGGGCGCCAGCAGCGTCAGCTGCAGCAGCCGCGCGGCGTAGGCGAAGTCCACGCCGAGCGCACTCGCCAACTCCGTGATCGACGCGAACCGGCCTTGGTCCAGGAACTCCTGCCAACGGTGCGCCCGGGCGACGGCGATCGCGAGCGCGGGACCCATTTCGGGCCCGCTCGGCGCGACAATTAGACGTTTCTAGCTCAGTTACCTCGCCCGCTCCAATTCCGGCATCGCAGTCTCCAGAGGGCGCGACAGGTGCGCGGTCCCCGAGGCGGCCCCGGTCACTCTGACCCGTCCTCGTCCTCGGCCGTGCAGATCGCTTGCAGCGCGGCCCATTCCCCGGGTGTCAGGCCGGCGTCGCCGCCGGTGGTTGCCGCGGCCGTGGCGCGGGCGCGCTCCTCGCTCGGCGGGTGCGTGGAGAAGTAGGCGAGGAAGGAGGGCAGTGCGCCCTCGGCGTCCGCAAGCCGCTCGAAAAAGGCCTGCAGGCCGTCGGTGCGGATGCCGGCCTGCTTCAGCATCTCGACCCCGAGCGCGTCGGCCTCGGCCTCGTCGGCGCGGCTGTAGGAGAACATCACCAACGCGCCTCCGATCTCGCCGAGGCTGGGGAGCGAGGAGGAGGGGTCCCCGAACAGGGACTGGAAAACCACCGAAATGCCGAGGTTCCGCAGCAGCCCCTCGGTGGGATGGCGTTCGACGACGTGGGCCATTTCGTGGGCGAGGACGCCGACCACCTCCTCGGGCGCTTCGGCGGCTTCGATGAGCCCGCTGAGCAGCACGATGTGCCCTCCGGGAACGGCGAAGGCGTTGACCTGGTCGAGATCGGCAACCCGCACCCGGAAACGGTAAGGCGTGTCGGCGACCGCGGCGAGCCGCCCGGTCGCGCGCTCGAGCGCCGCCGCGCCGGCCGCGCCGGTGCAATAGAGGTCGCCGCCCTCTTCCCCTCCCAGGACCGTGCCGATCTGTTCGATAACGGCCTCGCCCACGCGCTCCTCCCAGGCCACGGGCACCAGCGCGGCGACGGGCTCCACCAACCGGGGAAGCGCGAAATAAAGGGCGGCGAGCAGCGCCCCCGTGAGGCCCGTCCAGGCCGCGATCCGGGCCAGTGTCGCGGGCCTGAGGCGCTTGCGGCGGAACGCCCCGGGCGCGCAGGCGCGAAGCCCGGCCACGTTGTCGCGGCCCTCGACCATGAGCCGGGCCGCCGGATCGCTCGCATGCGTGAGCCGAAGGCCGCGGCCGCCTGCAAGCTCGTCGATCACCTCGATGCCCGCGAGATCCCAGACGGCCAAGAGCTTGCCGTCCTCGCCGACGATCTCGAGGCGCCCGCGCGCCGCGCCGCCCGCCACGCGCAGCGTTACCGCATGGCGCGCAGCCGTCTTCCCGTCGCTGAAGCGGCCACGGGGCTCCATCATTGGTCAGATGCCCAGGATGTCATAAGCGCCCCCTATATCGAACGCTTCGGCCAGCCCTTCGCCCATGCGAGGCCGCGCCTGCGCGCTCTGAACGACGGAGGCGAAATCCATCTCTCCCGAAATCCCAAGCCTGGCGGCGCCGAAGCGCATGTTGCGGAGGTAAACGAGCGGCAGCCCGAGGCCAAAGGTCACGATCGTGATCAACGTGTTGCCGACATGGAGAGACGCGAGGGCGCCGCCCGAGATGTCGGCGTCGAAGCGCAGGCCTTCCAACTGGGCCCGGCTCGCGAAGTAACGGTACTCGGCCGCCCGGTACCAGTTCCACGGAATGCGAATGAGCAAGAGAAGCAACAATGCGTAAAGAACCAGCACCGCCCCGACCTCGTCCGACATGGGCTGATCGGGGGAGACCTGAAGCGCGCCGCCCGCGACGACCGGGATCGACAGGAAGGCCAGCACGTAAACGGAATAGACGGCGAGAAACCGCCTGTAGAGCGGTCGGGCGCGGCCATCGAAGGCCACGCGGCGGTCGCCGAGCCAGGTGTTGTTCAGCTTGTGGGCGGTAAGCCGCGTGCTGCAATAGGGCCAGGCGAGGCCGAAGGTAAAGGCCGCGAGCAGGTAAAGGAGAACGCTTTTCAAACCGTAGGCAAGCGCCGAACCCGTCTGTCCGGCGCGGACGCCGCGCCACTGGGTCCTCGTGAGACGGTATCGCCGCGCGCGGTAGACGGCGACCGGGAGGAGGAAGATCAGGATGCCCGCTTGGGTCAGGTCCGCGACCAAGATGAATTCCGGAGCGGAGGCCTGAAGGGCGAGACGCAGGATGGCGACAGCCGTGAACAACGGCACGAGGACGACAATCACGATGATCAGAAAACCGAGGATGAGCTCCTTTCCGGTTCCGGTGTACTCCAGACGGTCGCCCTCGAAGCCGGCGTGGGCCCAGAGGTAACTGCGCACCCGGGTCTTGGCCCAGAAGCGGTAGATGCCGAGCGTCAAGATCGCGAGGATGAGGTTGACGATGAAGATCCCGAAGAGCTCGCCTTCGCGGCCACCGAAGGCGATCAACGCCCGGCGCGCGCCGGCGACGGGCTCCCTTTGGGTGGTTTCGGATTCCATCTTTTGCCCGTTTCGCCCCCAGATCGCCGGATTACGCATCGGCCGTGGACAAGCGCGCGAATTCTAGCGCAAGCGGACGGTCTGTGCGATGGCGGGAGAGCACCGCCAGGCTCAGGCTCGGGAGCCGGTCGGGTTTCGCCCTTGGCACCGTGCCAGCGCACTTCTGGGCGTGGCGGGGCATTACGTGACTCGCCGCGGCGGCAATGCGGTGCGCCCGCCCGCCACAGTCTTGATGGTGATCACCGCGGCCGCCCTCGGCTATATTGCCTGGGACCGCGCCGCCTAGCGCCTGGCGCTATCCGAGTCCGGTTTCCCCAGGGGCGTGGACCGGCGTGATGGCGCAATGATCCTCGCCGGGCGCACGCCGTGCGCAGACGGCCGGCGGGCGTTCAGGAAGCGTTCAGGAGGCACCGTTATACTGGTTTTCCAAGGGCTTAGTGTTACACACGGTTACAAATTGGTCGTTTGAACCGGGTGGACGTTCGTGGATAATGACCGGCGCCGAGACAGACGCGCGCCCCATCCCTGTGTTCTCCGCGTCCTTTTGGCTCATCTGGGTGAAACCATGACAAGGTTTCTGGCGGCTGTTTGCGTGCTTCTCGTTGCCGGGGCGGTCCTCGCCAGCCCGTCCGTTTGGCGCGAGGCGACGGCCGGGGAGCCGGAGGAGCGCGCCGGCCAGAACCGGGAGCCCGCCGGGCAAGGCGCGGAGCGCAAGGGAGAGACGCGTTCGCCGACGGCCAAGAGCGACGTGGGGACCGTGAACATCGCGATCCTGCTGCAGGAGATGGCACAGCCGGTGGCGCTCAAAGAGCTCGATGTCTTCTACACCGACGTGGGCGTTCAGGGGGCGCGGCTGGGTGTCGAGGACAACAACACCACCGGCCGCTTCACCAACCAGGCCTTCGAGCTGCGCGAGGTCACGGTGCCGATCGGCGGCGATACCGTCGCCGCGTTCAAGGAGTTGGTGGCTGACGGTTCTCAACACATCATCACCATCCGGCTTCCGGCAGACGACATCCTGCGTCTCGCCGACCTGCCGGAGGCGAAGGACGTCATGATCTACAACGCCAGCGCCCAGGACGACCGGCTGCGCAACGACGACTGCCGGGCGAACGTGGTTCACCTTATTCCGAGCCGCGCCATGCTGGCCGATGCGCTCGCCCAATATCTGGTCAAGAAACGATGGAAGAGATGGTTCCTGGTCATCGGCAACGAGGCGGAGGACCCGCTCTATGCCGAGGCGATCAGGCGGGCCGCCAAGCGGTTCGGGGGCAAGATCGTCGAGGAGCGGGCGTGGGAATACTCCACCGCCGACGTCCGCCGCACGGCGCAAGCCGAAATTCCGATCTTCACCCAGGGCGTGAAACACCAAATCCTCATCGTCGCCGACGAGGTGGGGTGGTTCGGCGATTACCTCATCTACCGCACCTGGGATCCGCGGCCAGTGGCAGGAACCCAAGGCCTCATGCCCACGGCATGGCATCACACCCACGAGCGCTGGGGCTCCGTTCAGATGCAAAAGCGCTTCCGCCGCATCGCCGGCCGGCCGATGACGACCATCGATTACGCCGCCTGGATCGCGGTGCGCGCCATCGGCGAGGGCGCGACCCGGACCAATTCGGTGGAATTCGGGAAGATCAAGGACTACATGCTGGGGCCGGAGTTCAGGGTGGCGGCGTTCAAGGGCGTGGGCGTGAGTTTCCGCTCCTGGAATCAACAGTTGCGCATGCGCATCCTGCTCGCCGAGCCCAAGTCGGTCGTGTCGGTTTCGCCCCAGGTTGGATTCCTGCACCCGGTGAGCGAGATGGACACCCTGGGCTATGACGCGCCGGAGACGGCTTGCGAGTTCGAGTGACGGGACGCCGCGGCCCTTGCCGGGCGGCGGAACGACGGAGTTTGGAATGGGACGCGAGAAGGGAATGAGTTGCAGGACGGCCTGGGGTGTGGCGTTCGCCCTCGGCGTCGGGCTCGCCGCGCCCGCCGAGAGTGCCACCGTTTACGTCTCCAACGAGAAGGACAACTCGATCACCATCATCGATACGGAGACCGACACGGTGATCGATACGGTGCCGGTGGGCCAGCGGCCCCGCGGCCTCATCATGAGCGCCGACAACACGCAGCTTTACATCTGCGCCAGCGACGACAACCGCGTCGAGGTCATGGACGTCGAGACCAGGAAGATCATCCACTACCTGCCCTCGGGCCCCGACCCCGAGCTGTTCGTCCTCCACCCCGACGGCCGCACCCTTTTCATCGCCAACGAAGACGACAACATGGTGACCATCGTGGATGTCGAGGACCGCACCGTCATCGACGAGATCCCGGTGGGCGTCGAGCCGGAGGGCATGGGGCTGAGCAAGGACGGCAAGGTGCTGGTCAACACCTCCGAGACTACCAACATGGCCCACTTCATCGACACCGAGACGCTGGAGATCTTCGACAACGTGCTGGTCGACACGCGCCCGCGCGTGGCCCTGTTTTCCGCCGACGGCAGCCAGGTCTGGGTGTCGGCCGAGGTGGGCGGCACGGTGCGTGTGCTCGACGCCGAGACCCGCGAGCTCATCAAGAAGATCGACTTCGAGATCTCAGGGGTGAATGACGAGGCCATCCAACCGGTCGGCATCGGGCTCACCCGCGACGGAAAATACGCCTTCGTGGCCCTCGGCCCGGCGAACCGTGTCGCGGTCATCGACGCCCGCAAGTTAGAGGTCGTCAAGTATCTCCTCGTCGGCCAGCGCGTGTGGCAGCTTGCGTTCACGCCGGACGAGAAGAAGCTTTACGCCACCAACGGCGTGAGCAGCGACGTCTCGGTGATCGATGTCGAGAAGCTGAAAGTGATCAAGTCCATTCCGGCCGGAAGGTTTCCATGGGGCATAGTCGTCAAGCCATAAGGGCGCCGGCGACCGAGGCGGGCGTCCCGGCCCTCGAGGTCGAGGGGCTGATCCACGATTTCGGCGCGATCCGTGCCTTGGACGACGTGGCGTTCGCCAACCGGGCGGGCGACTTCACCGGCCTGCTTGGGCTCAACGGAGCAGGCAAGACGACGCTTTATGCCCTGATCACCCGCCTCTACAGCAACCGCTCGGGCTCCATCAAGATCTTCGGGCACGACGTCCGCAGGCAGACGTCCAGAGCCCTTTCGCTCATCGGGGTCGTCTTCCAGCAGCCGACGCTCGACCTGGATCTCACGATCGAACAGAACCTGCATTACCACGCCGCGCTCCACGGCCTGAGCTGGAGCGAGGCGCAGACCCGCCTCGAAGTCGAGCTCGAGCGCAGCGGCCTCAGCGAGCGCGCCCACGACAAGGTCCGGACATTGAGCGGCGGCCAGCGCCGCCGAGTGGAGATCGCGCGGGCGCTGCTGCACCAGCCAAGGCTGCTGCTCTTGGACGAGCCGACGGTGGGTCTCGACGTCGGCAGCCGCCACGGCATCCTCAGCCACGTTCGCCGTCTCTGCCGCGAGGACGGGCTCGCCGTGCTGTGGGCGACCCACCTTCTCGACGAAGTGGAGGAGGGGGACAAGGTCGTCGTCCTTCACGAGGGCCGGGTGCTCGCCACGGGCGGCGTCCCCGAGGTCAACCGCCGCGCCGGCGCACGGGACATCCGCGAGGCCTTCACCAATCTGATCGGGGGGCTGACCGAGACATGACGCTCACCCATTACTACCGCTGCTTCTTAGGCATCGTGTGGCGCGAGGCGTTGCGCTTCTTCCATCAGCGCGAGCGTTTCGTTGCGGCGCTCGTGCGTCCCCTCGTCTGGCTGCTGGTGTTCGCGGCCGGGTTCAGGGCCGTCCTCGGCGTGTCGATCATCCCGCCCTACGAGACCTACATCACCTACGAGGTCTACATCACGCCGGGGCTCATCGCGATGATCCAGCTGTTCAACGGCATGCAGAGCTCGCTCTCCATGGTCTACGACCGCGAGATGGGCAGCATGCGGACCCTGCTGGTGAGCCCTTTGCCGCGCTGGTTCCTGCTGGTCTCCAAGCTCTTGGCCGGGACCGCGGTCTCCATCCTCCAGGTGTATGCCTTCCTGGCGATCGCCTGGTTCGTCACGGTCACCGAGCTCATCGAGATCGACGTGCCGGTCGCCGGCTATTTCACCGTGGTGCCGATGCTCGTCGTCTCCGGCCTCATGCTCGGCGCGCTGGGGATGCTGCTGTCCTCTTGGATAAAGCAACTCGAGAACTTCGCAGGCATCATGAACTTCGTGATCTTCCCCATGTTCTTCGCCTCCTCGGCGCTGTATCCGCTGTGGAAGATGCGCGAATCCAGCGAGTGGCTGTACTACGTCTCCGTGTCCAACCCCTTCACCGCGGCGGTCGAGATCATTCGCCACTCCCTCTACGGCCAGGTCCACTGGGAGTACTTGGCCTATGCGCTCGCCTGCGGGCTGCTTTTCCTGGGGCTCGCGGTCTTGGGCTACGACCCCGGCCGCAGTCTGATCACCCGCAAGGGGGCGGCCCCCGCCTAGGGCGCGCGG
Source organism: Alphaproteobacteria bacterium (assembly GCA_036475545.1). GTDB lineage: Bacteria > Pseudomonadota > Alphaproteobacteria > DATDPM01 > DATDPM01 > JAZGAE01. The sequence continues at coordinate 6,759 of JAZGAE010000106.1, read as the reverse complement.
CGCAAAACGCTTCATCCAAAGGATAGACAAGGGAGGTTGCTCGTGAACAATGCCGGATCGTTTTGTGCGGCGCTCTTCGTGGCCACGACGGCCCTGGCCGGCGCGGCCCTCGCCAAGGGGGACCTCGCCGTCAAGGCGGAGGCGCTCGAGCCCCTGGTGCTGGGCTCCGAGGAGAGCGACTACGCGATGTCGGTCAAGGAATACCGCCTGGAGACCGGCAAGGCCTACAGCTGGGAGATTAAGGCATCCGGGTTCAAAGACTATCGCATCGTCGCGCCCGAATTCCTCCGCAACATCTGGATCCGGAAGATCGAGACCGGGGGGCTGGAAATCATGGCCCCAGTCTTGTACGAGTTGAAGTTCGAGGAAGGGGAGGAAGGCGAGGCCGAGCTGTTCTTCGTTCCCATTCGCCCCGGGTTCTACGAGTTCAAGGCGCGCGGGCTCGAGGAACGGGGCATGGTCGGAACGATCATCGTCAGGTGAATGGAATTCGGGGAGGAACGCGTGAAGAAGATCCGTCCGCGCATCCCGGATGCAGCCCTAACCTTCGCCGTCGCCGCGCTGATCGCGGGCGTCGCGCTGGGGTTCGGCAGTCCGAAGGCGGCGCCGGCTACGGCGACCCAGGAGGCCGAGTGGCCCTGCGTGCAGCGGTACGTTCCAGAGCTGTCGGCGGGAACCATCTGGACCGGCACGCCCCCGGATGAGCTTGCCACTCCCTGGTACGACGATGAGCGGGCCCGTAATTTGGTCTACGATCTCTCGGCCGAAACTCTGGAGATGGAGGAAGGCGTCGCCATGATCGACGACTTCGCCGCCACCCTGGGGCCCGACCGGAACGAGGTCCTCACCCAGGTCTTTGCCGGGCTGTTCGACAACCTAAACACCCAGCGCAGACGAATTCTGAACGGGATCAAAAACTTCTTCCGCCGTCAGCAGACGCTGGTCAAGAAGATCAACAGCGTGGAAAGCGAAATCCGCGAGCTCGAGAAGGCCGGTGTGGCGAAGGACGACGAGCCGCGGAAGGATCTCGAAACCCAGCTCATCTGGAGCGTCCGGGTTTACGATGAGCGCCTGAAGCTGACGGTCTACGTGTGCGAGGAGCCGATTCTGCTTGAGCAGCGGCTTGGCGCCTACGCCCGGGCCATCGCGGCCCATCTCGAGGAATAGTCGCCGCCCCCGGGACCCGCCGCCGGCATCGGGACGGGGGCGCCTCATCTTCCATTAACACCAGCATATTTTGTTTAATATGAATGGGTTGGCGCCCATCTCTCGACCTTCTCTAGGATAATATGTGGCCGTGGAGCGCAGTCCCCGAAGCTGAATACGAGATGAACGGGCCGCTCAGTGTGGGTTCAATAACGCCGTGGCATGATCTCCCCGATCAACAACCCAAGAAATGGGAGAATAGCCATGACGTGGACTACCCCTAAGATCTTTGAGATCTCAGTTGGCCTCGAGATCAACAGCTACGCTTGCGCCGAGGCGTAAGAAAAGCCAACTTCCACCTCCGGCGGCCGCCTGGCGGGGAGGAGCACCATGTTGCAAATTCTCGTTCTAGGATCGGCCGCCGGAGGTGGGTCTCCCCAGTGGAATTGCAGTTGCGCCGTGTGCCGGCGCGTCCGTGCGGGCGACCCCGCGAGTCAGCCCCGGACCCAATCCTCGCTGGCGGTGAGCGCGGGGGACGGGCTTTGGTTTTTGCTGAACGCATCGCCCGACCTGCGGCAGCAGATCTCCGCCAACGAGCAGCTCCATCCCAAGGAGAGCGGCCGCCACAGCCCCATCGCGGGCGCGGTTCTGACCAACGGCGACGTGGACCATATCGCGGGGCTCTTCAACCTGCGCGAAAGCCAGCCCCTGGCGGTGTATGCCACGAAACGGGTTCAGGGCGTGCTCGCCGGGAACAACATCTTCAACATTCTCAATCCTGAGTTCGTGGCGCGCCGCGAGCTGAAGCTCGACACCCCCGTAGAGCTCGCCGACAAGAGCGGCAAGCCGGTCGGGATCGAGGTCGAGCCCTTCGCCGTTCCGGGCAAGATCGCCCTGTACCTCGAAGACCCGACCGCGAAGAACTTCGGGAGCAGGCCCGAGGACACGATCGCGCTCAAGGTGAGCGCGAAGGGCGGCGGCGCGCACTTCTTCTACATCCCCGGCTGCGCGGCGATGCCGGAGGATCTGGCGGAGCGGCTCAGGGGCGCGCCCTTGGTGTTCTTCGACGGGACCCTCTGGCAGGACGACGAGATGATCGCCAGCGAGGTTGGCGTCAAGACCGGCGCGCGCATGGGCCACTTGAGCAACTCGGGCCCCGACGGCACGATCGCCGCCTTCTCGGCCCTTGGCGTTCAACGCAAGGTGTTCATCCACATCAACAACACCAATCCGATACTGCTGGCGGACTCGCCGGAGCGCGCCGAGGTAGAGTCGGCGGGTTGGGAGGTCGGGTACGACGGAATGGGGGTAAGGCTGTGACGGAACTTCATACTCCAGAGGAGCTCGAGGCGCGGCTACGCCGGATCGGCGCCGAGCGCTACCACAACCTCCACCCCTTTCACAAGATGCTGCACGGGGGCGAGCTCAACAAGGGCCAGGTGCAGGCCTGGGCGCTCAACCGCTACTACTATCAGTGCAGCATCCCGATCAAGGACACGGCGCTGATGTCGCGCATCAACGATCCCGGGATCCGGAGCGAATGGCGCCACCGCCTCGAGGATCATGACGGCGGCGAGGGCCTCGAAGGCGGTATCGAACGATGGTTCAAGCTGACCGACGGGCTTGGTCTCGACCGCGAATACGTGAGGTCGACCGAAGGCATCCTTCCGGGGACCCGGTTCGCCGTCGATGCCTATGTCACATACGTAAGGGAGCGCACCCCCCTCGAGGGCATGGCCTCGTCGCTGACCGAGCTTTTCGCCCCCGGCATCCACAAGGAGCGGATCGCAGGCATGCTCGAGAACTACGACTTCGTGAGCGACGACATCATGGCCTATTTCAAGAAGCGCCTGGGCCAGGCCCCGCGGGACGCCGAATGGGTTCTTGCCTATGCCAAGCGCGAGGCGCGCACGCCGGAACAGCGCGAGGCCGTTTGCAACGCGCTGATCTTCAAGTGTGACGTGCTTTGGGCGCAGCTGGACGCGCTGAATCATGCCTATGTCGAGGGACATGTTCCGCCGGGGGCCTTCGTGCCCGAACAGATTGCATGAGCGAGCGGGTCGTCATAAATGAGGTTTCGGCGCCGAACTTCGCCCCCCATGTAAGGTTCCGCTTCAACAAGCAACGGGAACAATGGGTGGTGCTGGCGCCGGAAAGGCTGCTGGTGCCCGACGAGCCGTCGGTGGAGATTCTGAAGCTTCTTGACGGAAAGGCGACCGTTGCGGTGATCGCCGGCAACTTGGCCGAAAGGTACAACGCGCCGCGTGAGGTCATAGAGAAGGACGTAACCGCACTCCTGCAGGGTCTGGCCGACAAGGGATTCATCGTGACATGACGACGCACGAAGCCCCCCTTGCGATTCTGGCGGAGCTTTCCCATCGGTGTCCGCTGCAGTGTCCGTACTGCTCGAACCCGTTGGAGCTGGAACGCTCGAGCAACGAGCTCGACACCGAGACCTGGTGCCGGGTCATCGACCAAGCGGCGGACATGGGGGTGCACCAGATCCACTTCTCCGGCGGCGAGCCAACGGTACGCAAGGACCTCGAGGACCTCGTCGGGCACGCCACCGACGTCGGGCTCTACACCAACCTAATCACCTCCGGCGTGCTGTTGAACGAGGCGCGGATCGACAAGCTGGTCGAACTCGGGCTCGAGCACGTTCAACTCAGCTTCCAGGACAGCGAGGAAGCGAGCGCGGACAGGATCGGCAACTTCAAGGGTGGCCACCAAAAGAAGATCGAGGTCGCGCGCCTGATCCGCAAGGCCGGCCTGCCGCTCACCGTCAACGCGGTCATGCACCGCCAGAACCTCGACAACCTCAAGGACGTGATCGCCATGGCCGTGGAGCTGGACGCCGAGCGGCTGGAGGTGGCGCAGGTTCAGTACTACGGCTGGGCGCTCAAGAACCGGGCGGCCTTCATGCCCACCTACGAGCAGCTCGCATGGGCCACCGAGGTCGTCGAGGAGGCGCGCGAGCGGCTCAAGGGCATTCTGGTCTTCGACTACGTGATCCCGGATTACTATGCGCGCCGGCCCAAGGTCTGCATGGGCGGCTGGGGCCGGCGGTTCATCAACGTCAACCCGGCGGGAAAGGTCCTGCCCTGCCACGCCGCGGAGACGATCCCCAATCTCGAGTTCGATTCGGTCAAGGAGCACAGCCTCTCCTGGATCTGGGAGAATTCGGAGGCGTTCAACAGGTTCCGCGGGACCGACTGGATGCCGGAGCCGTGCCGGTCGTGCGACCGCAAGGAGATCGACTGGGGCGGCTGCCGCTGCCAGGCCTTCGCGCTCACGGGCGAGGCCGCCAACACGGACCCGGCCTGCGAGCTGTCGCCCGTCCACGAGCGGATCTTCGGCCTCGCGGCGCACGAGGCCGGAGTCGAAGCACCCGAATTCGTCTACCGCAAGATCGGCTAATCCCGCACGTCCGGACGGCCGCCGCGGGCTCCATACGGGGCCAAGCGCGCCGGCCTGTATGGCGGGCCTGTACGATGCTGGGGCCGCGTGAGAGTCAGCGGTCGGGGTTCAAGGCCAGCGGCGTCGGCTTGCCCCGCATGTTCAAGAGGGGCACGCCGTAGTCCAACAGGATGGCGTTGATTTCGTCGCGGCTCTTCCGGATGAGGGCGTTGATCTTCCGTTTCCAATCGAGCTCGCCGTGGCGAATCCCCATGGAGATGTAATAGTCCATTCGCCCCAACTCCCGGTCCGTGCTCTGGATAGGAACGACCTCGGCGTCGACCCCTTGGGCGCGGACGTGATAGCCGACGATCGGCCCCCACATCAGGGCAACGTCCGTGACCCCCTTCTTGAGATCCTGGATCATGATCTCGCCCATGGTCGCGACCAGCGTGTTGTAATGCAGGTTATAGGAATAGATCCGATCCAACAGGCCGTGCTCGGCCAAGAGCAGGTTGGGCGGAGTCCCCCCTACCGTCCCTATCGTCACGTCGTAGTCCTTCAGATCGGCGATGGACCGTGCCTTGATGCCGGACTCCTTGAGGTAGACCAGGACGTAGGTCGTCCGGTAGTAGGGGTTGGTGTTCAGCACCTGTTCATTGCCGGCGTTCACGCCGATGATCAGATCGCACTTCTTTGCGTTAAGCGTTTTGCGGACGAACCCCACGATCTGCGGGAGCCAGGTGTAAACGAGCGGCCGGTCCAGCTTCTCCGCGAGCAGTTCGGCGATCTTGTTCTCGAAACCTTCACCGGCCTTATTGGAAAAAGGCAGGTTGTTCGCGTCGGCGCAGACGCGCAAACGATCCGGATCGACGGCCTCGATGACCGTGGTCGCGTGCGCGCCGATGTTGCCGGAAACCTGGAAGGCCAAGACGAGCAGGGCGACGGCTCCAGAGGCTTGAAGCACCAAGCGAAGTCGGCCGAGCCAGGCAAGGAAGAGGACAGGAAGCATTGCGGATTTCCCTTATGTAGCTATGCCTTCAGCCGATGCACATCACGCGCGAAGATCGCCCCCCCTTCGCTCCCCCACGATACGTCCGATCCCCTTGGCATGACCTTTCCGAACGGCGCCGGCGGGTCGACGGGACCCAGGCGAAGCAGCCTCGATCGGGCGCGCCGTTCTCCGGATCCGGTGTTCCCGCCGGCCGGTGGGATGTGACCCGCCTTATTCGCGCCCGGCAGCGGCCCGGCCTCAGTCCCGCCTTTTCTGGCCGATCTTCGGCGGCCGGCCCCGGGGTAACACACCATCGGAGCGTGCCTTGAGATACCTGAAAATATCTTCGAGGTGGTTGGCAACGTTCGGATTGGTACCGAAGGCGGGCATGACATACTTGGTGGTCCCGGCGGTCCTCACCTGCCCGTTCATCGTCACCTCGAAGAAATCCTCTATGGAGAGGACCTTCAGCGACTCCACGAGCGAAGGCCCGAAGCTGCTGCCCAACCCGTCGGGCCCGTGGCAGACATGACACTCGGAGTGGTAGCGGCGATAGCCGTTGAAGGTCGCCTTGTCCACCGCCCCGTCGACGACCGTGTAAAGACGCTGTCGTGGGACAAAAACTTCCTCCCCCTTTCCGGCGGCCGCTTCTTCAGCGCCTGCCAACTGCTCGGTGGCGGGCTCCCGCTCGGCGACGACCTGCTGTTCCGCGGTCGCGACCTCCTCTGCGGCGGCCACCTGTTCCGCGACTGCTACCTGCTCGGTGGCGGGCTCCCGCTCGACCGCGACTTCCTGTTCCGCGGCGGCTTCTTCCTCGGCCGGGTCCGAGCAGCCCGTGGTGGGAACCAAGATGGCGGCGCTCGCAAAGAGCGCAACGGAGAACAGCCATCCCTTGCGCATCGGGTCGCTATGTGTCGGCATTCTGCTATTTCTCCCCAAGGTTTTCGGCCTGTTGCCGCCCCTTCCAATCTCGTTTCCTTCCTCTTTACAAGTTATGGTAAAGCGAACCAAAACATTATGCGACGGAACGTCGCACACCATATCTCAAGGGCTGGGCGGCAACAACCACTACGGTCACAAGGGCTTTCCGGGACGTGTCCCTATGGGCCGAACGGGCAAAAAAAAGCCCGGCATCCGCGAGGATGCCGGGCTCGAACCAATAATATGGCTCCTTACGGCAGTGAGAAGACGTCGAGAGAGCCTCCCAACTGCGTGTAGTTCTC
>JAZGAE010000105.1:0-6310 GCA_036475545.1 Alphaproteobacteria bacterium | reverse complement strand
TCGCGGCCAAGATCGCGGCCATCGCCGAGCAATCCGGGGCAGCCGTTTACGGGCAACGGGATGCCGCTCCTGCGCTCGACCTCTGGCGCGAAGCCGACCCGGCCGCAGCCTGCCGGCAGTGGCTCGCGCAAGGGCGCGGAGGGGCGAAACCGGACCGGGCCGCCAGATCCGAACGGAGGCGAGGGTGAACGCGGAGCGCTGCCGACTGTATCTGATCACGCCGCCGAGGCTGGCGGACCCGGAGGCCTTCGCCCGGGATCTGGCGGCGGCGCTGGACGCCGGCGACGTCGCGGCGGTGCAGCTCCGCCTCAAAGGCGCGAGCGACGAGGACGTCCGCCGCGCCATCGGCGTGCTCTGCCCCGTCGCCCAGACGCGCGATATCGCCTTCCTGCTCAATGACCGGGCCGACATGGCGGCGGAGACGGGTTGCGACGGCGTTCACATCGGCGAAGAAGACATGTCCTACCAGGAGGCCCGGGCGGCGGTGGGCGAGGAGGCCATCGTCGGGGTCAGCTGCTATGATTCGCACCACCGCGCCATCGCCGCCGCCGAGAAGGGCGCCGACTACGTGGCCTTCGGCGCCTTCTATCCCACCGCCACCAAGGAGCCGAGGGGGCGCCCGAAGCCGGAGATCTTGAGCTGGTGGCAGGATGTCATGGTGGTGCCGTGTGTGGCCATCGGCGGAATCACGCCCGAGAATTGCGCGCCCCTGGTGCACGCGGGCGCCGATTTCCTGGCCGTGGTCTCGGCCGTCTGGGACCACGCCGGCGGTCCGGCCCAGGCGGTCAAGGAGTTCGACCGGGCGATCGAGGACGCGCTACAAGGCTGATCCGCCGTGCGGGAGCCGTTGCACGGCTCGAGGCGAGTTGGTAGCTTCCGCGCCGCCGGATCGCCCGGCGGGAGAGAGTCAGAGGGATGAAAATAAGCGGAAACGCCATTCGCCCCGGCATGGTGATCGAGCACAAGGGGCGTCTTTGGGTGGCGGCGAAGATTCAGCGCACCCAGCCCGGCAAGGGCGGCGCCTACCTGCAGGTGGAGCTCAAGGACATCCGCGACGGCACCAAGCTCGTCGAGCGCTTCCGCTCGGCCGAGTCGGTGGAGCGCGCGCGGCTCGACGAGAAGGAGTACCAGTTCCTTTACGCCGAGAACGACATGCTCACCTTCATGGACACCAAGACCTACGAGCAGATCACCCTCAACCGGGAGCTGGTCGGCGAGCCGGCGGCGTTTCTTCAGGACGGGATGACTGTGACGGTCACTTCTTATGAAGGCGCGCCCTTGGGCGTGAAGCTTCCCGACGCCGTGGCCATGACGGTGGTCGAGACCGAGCCGGTGGTCAGGGGACAGACCGCCGCTTCGTCCTTCAAGCCGGCCAAGCTCGAAAACGGGATGCGGATCATGGTGCCGCCCCATATCGAGGTCGGGACCCGGGTCGTGGTCAACACGGCCGACGGCGCCTACGTGGAACGGGCCAAGGACTAGCGGGGACCGGTGCCGGCATGCTTTTGCACTCCTCGCCCATCCTCACCGTCATGACCCGCGCGGTCCGCAAGGCGGCGCGCGGGATGGTGCGCGACTTCGGCGAGGTCGAGCAGCTCCAGGTGTCCAAGAAGGGTCCCGCCGATTTCGTCTCGGTGGCCGACACCCGCGCCGAGAGCATCCTGCACGAGGAACTGTCCCGGGCCCGGCCCGAGTACGGCTTCCTCATGGAGGAAAGTGGCGCCGTGGCCGGCAAGGATCCCAGCCACAGGTTTATCATCGACCCCCTGGACGGCACCCTCAACTTCCTTCACGGGATCCCTCATTTCGCGATCTCCGTCGCCTTAGAGCGCAACGGGGACATCGTCGCCGGCGTGATCTACGACCCGCTCCGTGACGAATTGTTCTATGCCGAGAAGGGAACGGGCGCCTTCATGAACGACCGGCGGCTCAGGGTTTCGGCGCGGACAAAGCTCGTCGACTCGCTGATCGCAACGGGCATCCCGTTCGTAGGAAGGCGGCACCACATCGCCTATCTCGCCATGCTCGAGGTGGTGGTGAACGCCACCTCCGGGGTGCGCCGCTTCGGCTCCGCCTCTCTCGACCTCACCTACGTCGCGGCCGGCCGCTACGACGGATTCTGGGAGACGGGCTTGAGCCCGTGGGACATCGCCGCCGGCATCTTGCTGGTGCGCGAGGCGGGCGGATACGTGAGCGAGGTGGAGGGCGGGCACCGGATGCTGGAGACGGGAAGCGTGCTTGCGGCGAACGACCATCTTCATCTTCCTCTCGGCAAGTTGCTGCGCGACGCCATCGCCCAAGGTTCGGCGCGGGCGGCTGGTTGACCTTTTACCAATGCCGTGGCAGCCTGCATGCTGCGCCGGGCGAAGTGGTTGTCGGACCAAAGCGGTATGAGCTATTGTTCCGCCGCACCAAGGGGGGCTGTGGCAATCGTAGGGATCGCCTTGGGCGCCGTGGACCAATGACTCTTCTACCGTCGACGAAACGAACGCATCCGGCCTATTTCAGGCTTGGCCTGAGTGCCGCCGCGGTCTTCGCCGCCGCTTTTTTCTGCCTCGGAGCCTATGCCCAGCAACCGATAATCATCGGCGGGTCCGGCCTGCCCAGTGTGGAAGTCGACCTCGGCGCGATCGAGGGGGGCGGTGGCGCACCCGCCGAGCGCCGCCTGCTGATGCCCGGCACCAAGCCGCCGCCACCCGGTGGCATCGTGCTGACACCGCCCGGGCTCAAGTTCGGAGCCGCGCCCAAGTTGATCCCACCTAGATCCGGCGTGACGATCGCGCTTCGCCCACCCAAGCTGAAGCCGCCGGCCAAGCCCTCGAAGCCGCCGAGAGTCGCCGCCGCGCCGCCGCCAAAGCCAAAGCCGGCGGTCGCGCCCCCGACGCCGCCGAGAGTCGCCGCCGCGCCGCCGCTCAAGCCGAAGCCGGTTGCCAAGCCGCCGGAGCCGCCGCGGGCCAAAAAGCGGATTCCGGTGGAGAGCCTGCCGCTCTCCGCGCCGCCCGAGCCAGCCGTGACGGAGGCTGCGAAGGCCCCGCCACCGCCTCCTCCGGTCGCCGAAAAGGCGCCGGAGCCCAAGCCAGCGCCGAAGACGCCGGCCGCGCCCGCCCCACCGCCGCCTCCGGTGGCGGAAAAGGCGCCGGAGCCCAAGCCAGCGCCGAAGACGCCGGCCGCGCCGCCACCGCCACCGCCGATCGCCGAAAAGGCGCCGGAGCCCAAGCCAGCGCCCAAGACGCCGGCCGAAGCCGCGCCGCCGCCCCCTGTTGCGGTGGCCGAAAAAGCGCCCGAGCCGCCTCCTCCGGTGAAGAAACCGGTCGAGTTGGGGAGCGTGGCTCCGGCCACAGAACCCGACAACGGCCCCCAACAGCTCGCCACGCTGCCACGTGCAATCATCTCCATCGTGCCGGACAAGCCGACGCCGATTACGTTCGCCCCGGGTTCGGCAGAGCTCGGCGCCACCGAGCGTGAGGCTCTGGCGGCAGTCGCCGACGCGCTGAACAAGGACGCAGGGCTCAGACTTCAGATCGTCGCTTACGCCACGGGAAGCGACGACAACGCCAGCCAGGCGCGCCGCCTTTCCCTCTCGCGCGCGCTGGCCGTGCGCTCTCAGTTGATTGACATGGGTGTGCGCAGCACGCGCATGGATGTCCGCGCGCTAGGCAACAAGTTCAAGACAGACCCGGGCGATCGCGTGGATCTCATCGTTGCTGAACCTTAGGCCGCGTGCTCTCGACATTCTTGGCGCGCGGGTCGCCCCATGACCCAGCCCAAGCGATTCCTCACCCGGATGATCATATTCCTGGTCGCGGTGGGGATCGTCGCCGTGCTCCTGTTTCCGATGTTGAAGAACGCGTTCATCGCGAACGCGGCTCTCAATGGAATGATCATCGGCGTCATGGTCTTCGGTCTCGGTTACGTCTTCCGGCAGGTGTGGATGCTTTACCCCGAGGTCGAATGGATCGAAAGCTTCCGCCGCGACCAGATGAGTGTTTCGGGCCAGCCGGTGCCCAAGTTACTGGGGCCGATGGCCACGATGCTGGGCGAGCGCGCAGGCGGACGGCTGCGCCTTTCCGCACTGTCGCTCCGCTCGCTGCTGGACAGCATCAGCGCCCGGCTGGACGAGTCGCGGGAGATCTCGCGCTATCTGATCGGCCTGCTGATCTTCCTCGGGCTGCTCGGGACCTTCTGGGGTCTGCTCGACACGATCAACTCCTTCGGCGCGGTCATCACGGGTCTCGATGTCTCGTCGGCGGACCTCGGGACCGCGTTCACCGATCTCAAGCAAGGCCTGAAAGCGCCGCTTTCGGGCATGGGAACGGCCTTCAGCTCGTCGCTGTTCGGTCTCGCCGGCTCACTCGTCGTGGGTTTCCTCGAATTGCAGGCGAGCCAGGCGCAGAATCGCTTCTACAACGAGCTGGAGGAATGGCTCTCGAGCCTCACGCGGCTCTCGAGCGGCACCTCCTTCGGCGAGGGCGACCAGTCGGTGCCCGCTTACATCCAGGCCCTCCTCGAGCAAACCGCCGACAGCCTCGAGAACCTGCAGCGCACGCTGGCCCGGGGCGAGGAGGGCCAGCTTATCGCCAATGCCAACCTGACGTCCTTGAGCGAGCGTCTGGGCACACTCACCGATCAGATGCGGACCGAACAAAACTTGATGGTCAAACTGGCAGAGAGTCAGCTTGAGCTTAAACCAATTTTGAACAAGCTGGCGGATGCAACGGCCCAAGGCGGCCTCGGCGCAGACAACACCACCCGCTCGCACATCCGCAACATCGACGTTCATCTCTCGCGGCTTTTGGAGGACGTGAGCTCGGGCCGCAGCCAGATGGTCCAGGAGTTGCGCAGCGAGATCAAGCTGCTGGCCCGGACCATCGCCGCCGTCGCCGAGGAAAAGGGGCGCTAGGCCGGCCCCGGCAGCTATCATGTACGCGTTCTCCCGCCGCCGCCCGCGCTCCATCAACATATGGCCCGGGTTCGTCGACGCGCTTGCCGCGTTGCTGCTGGTCGTCATGTTCCTTCTGCTCGTCTACGTCGTTTCGGAGCTTTACCTGCGCGAGGCCCTTTCCGGCCGGGACGAGGCCCTGGAGCGACTCAGCGTGCAGGTGAACCAGCTCGCGGAGGATTTGGCTCTGGAAAAGCGGGCAACGACCGACCTAGAAACCCAGCTGGAGCAAATGTCCTCGGCGTTGCAGGCGACGGTCACGGAGCGGGACGAGCTCGTCCTGGGCCTGGGCGAGATGACGTCGCGGGCGGAGGCCGCAGAGGGAGAGCTCGACGAAGCCCGGCTCGAAAGGGAGAGGTTGCTCCGCGACATCACGGCCCTGCGCACGGTGCGCGACGAGCTCGAGGACGAGGCGGCGTTTCTCGCGCGGGATCTCACCACCGCGCGCGACCGGTCGAGCGAGCTCGAAGCGCGCCTGACCACCGAGCAGGAGCGCACCCACCTGGCGCAGCGCAAGATCGAGCAGACGGAGGTCCGCCTCAAGGCCTCGGACGAGGCGCTCACCAAGGAGCGGACGTTCACAGCCGAGCAACGCGCCCAGATCGAGATCTTGAACCAGAACATCGTGGCGCTGAGAAAGCAGCTCGCGTCCATCGCCGAAGCGCTCGAGGCGGCCGAGGCGAAGGACAAGGCGCAGCGGGTTCAGATCGCCGACCTGGGCCGCCGGCTCAACGTGGCTCTCGCCAGCAAGGTGCAGGAGCTTGCCCGGTACCGCTCGGAATTCTTTGGGCGGCTGCGCGAAATCCTCGGCGAACGCAAGGACATTCGCGTGGCCGGCGACCGCTTCATCTTCCAGTCCGAGGTGCTGTTCAACACCGGCTCGGCCAATCTCGAGGCACCCGGTCGGGAGCAGCTCGCCCTGTTGGCCGAATCGCTGAAGGAGATTTCAGGGAAGATTCCGGCCGAGATCGACTGGGTCCTACGCGTCGACGGCCACACCGATCGCCGCCCGATCAATACGCCCCAGTTCCCGTCGAACTGGGAATTGTCGACGGCCAGGGCGATCTCGGTGGTGCAGTTCCTCGTCGCTCGGGGGATTCCGGCCCAACGGTTGGCGGCTACGGGCTTCGGCGAGTTTCGGCCGCTCGATGAGGGCGACGACGAGATCGCGTTCCGGCGCAACCGGCGCATCGAATTGAAGCTCACCCAGCGCTAGAGCATAATCCGGTCAAGTTGAACGGACTGCGCCGGAGGAATTTTGTGCCGCGGGCAGGAGCGGGGCGAAGCACGTAGCGGTGCCACCGCGCGAGCTTTGCTACGAACCCGTGGCCGCAAAAGACCCCGGCCCTTCGGGCTGCGCCGGGCCGGGCT
>JAZGAE010000104.1:0-5000 GCA_036475545.1 Alphaproteobacteria bacterium | reverse complement strand
CCGCTGTTGACGGCCGCTCCCAGTCGTGACACGGTCTCTCGCCTTGGGCAGGTTGCCCGTGCCTGGTACACGGCGGGTGTGAGATGCGCAGCTTCCACGGCCTCTTACGGGTGCCTCTGGGCGCCCTCTCTTTGGTCCTTGCCGCCTGTGCCCAAACGACCCCGGTGGCTTCGGTCACCGCCTCCGACGCCCAGTCGCCCCCCGGTCCGGAGTCGCCCGGCTTTAGCCAGTTCACCGATGTGCCGGTCCCCGATTCTGCGGAAATGGACCTCGACCGCACGCTCCTTCTCGGGGGTCAGGAGGCCTGGATCGGCCGCTTGGTGCTGAGCACCCCCGTCTCCCCCGCCGAGCTGTTCGATTTCTACCACGCGGAGCTGCCGAAATTCGGCTGGACGGAGATCACCGTGGTGCGCTCCGACGTGAGCATCCTGACGTACACGCGGCTCGATCGGGTCGCCACCGTGCAGATCAAACCCGGCCGTTTTCGCGGCTCCGAGGTCAGCCTCACCGTCTCCCCCCGCGGAGCCATGCCGGCTTCTTCCTCCGGGGGCCAACCCTCCCCGTAGAGCACTATCCGATCCGGCGTCGCCCCGCCGCCAGCCACGGTTCCTCACGAGGCAATGACCTGCGCCTGAAGAGGACGACGTCCTCTCACCCAAGTACAGCCGACTCCACCTGACCGGATCATGCTCTAGCATCCGCGACCGCTTACAACAGCCCCAGGGCGCGCAGCTCCGCGACCATCTCGGGCGGCATTCCGATGACGTCGCCGGGCGTTCGCTTCCGATCCGGGGGCGCGGCGGCGGGATCGAGGTAGCGCCAGCCCTGAAAGGCTCTGGTGGGCATGGCCGAGGTCTCGACCAGGTTCGGATCGAGGCTCAACACGCAGTACCTGCGTTCTTGCGCGTCGGTCCTTCGCACGATCGCGAGGACGCGCTGCCGCGCCCGGATCGCGCCCCTGATGACCCAGTATATGGACCCGCCATCCAGGATCTCGCCGGCGCGCCGCGGCGTGCCGCGGGTCCGCATCACCACCACCCGGGCCCCGCGGCGCCCCCTTGCCGTGCCGGACGCCTCCGCCAGGCGACGTTTCTGCACCCTCCTCAGATGGGCGAGGTCGTCGATGCCGACCGCCATCTTTACGATGTGGACCGTCACCCTGGCCTCCGTGCGGGTCCGCCTAAGGGCTCCACGAGGAAGGTGTCGATCGGGCCCATGGCGGGCCGGCAAGCCGCCTCCTAGCCGAGGGAGGGCGCTCCAGCCGGCCCCGCGGCGGCGCTTCCGGCAGCGGCCCATAGGGGGCGCTCGTGCCTTTCGCTACCATGGGATCGTCGAGCCGTCGTAGCGGAAGAAGCCGCCGGCGTCCGCCGGTCCCAGCCGGTCGATGACGGCGCGCATGCCGGCGACGCTCTCGTCCGCCCCGATCAGGGCGCCTGCCCCGCCCATTTCGGTCTTGGCCCAGCCGGGGTGAAGGACGGCCACCGTGATGCCTTTTGGCGCGAGATCGATGGCGAGGCTCTTCATCGCCGCGTTGAGCGCCGCCTTGCTCGATCGATAGATGTAGGCGCCGCCGCTGGTGTTGTCGGCGATGCTGCCCATGCCGCTGCTCATCGCCACGATGATCTTGCGGCGGCTGCGGGCCACCGGCTCGAGGAAGGCGTGGGCCACGTGGATTTGGGCCACGCAGTCGATGCGCAGCACCTCCGCCCAGACCCCATAGTCGAGGCTCTCCAGGTCCTGCGGCCTGCCGCCGTAGACGCCGGCGTTGTTGATGAGAAGGTCGATGGGCTCGCTGTCGAGCTCGCCGGCGAGCGCCCTCACCTCGTCGAACTTGCCCACGTCGAGGCGGTGCACGGTGACCTCACCGCTGAGCCGCCGGAGCGCTTCGGCCCGCGCCGGGTCGCGGCAGGTCGCAAACACGCGCCAGCCCTCGCCGGCGTACTGCCTTGCGAACTCCAGGCCCAGTCCGCGGTTGGCGCCGGTAATGAGAACGCTGGCCATGGTGCGCTCCTTCCGTTGCTTGGTCGATCCGCGTGCCCGCGGAACGGTCTCGGCGGCACGGCGGCGGAGCCTAAGCGGACGCCGCCCGAGGGCTGCGCCCTAGAGCAGAAGCCAGGCCGCAAGCCCCAGAAAGGCGAGGAATCCGATGACGTCGGTGATCGTGGTCAAGAGCACGGTGGACGCGACGGCCGGGTCGATGCCGGTGCGCGCCAACCCGATCGGGATCGCCGTGCCGGCGAATCCGGCGACCACCAGGTTGATGATCATGGCGGCGGCGATGACGAGCCCGAGGGCCATGTCGTCGAACCACAGCCACGCGACGACTCCGGCAAGGATCGCGAAAAGGATGCCGTTGAAGCTCCCCACCAGCAGCTCCTTGCCGACGATGCGCAGCGCGTTCGTGGGCGTGAGCTCTTTCGTGGCCAGCGCCCGCACCGAGACGGTGAGGGTCTGCGTGCCCGCGTTTCCGCCCATCGAGGCGACGATGGGCATGAGCACCGCGAGGGCCACGATCTTCTCGATGGTGTCCTTGAACTGAAAGATCACGATCGAGGCGACAATGGCGGTGAGGAGATTGACCAGCAACCACGAGAAACGCGACCGGGTCGTCGCCAGCACCGCTCTGTAGAGGTCGTCGCCGGTGACGCCACCCAAGTGCATGATGTCCTCCTCGGCCTCCTCGTCGATGACGTCGACCACGTCGTCGACGGTGATCACGCCCATGAGCCGGCCGTCCGCTTCCACCACCGGCGCCGACACCAAGTCGCGCTGCCGGAACAGGAAGGCCACCTCCTCCTGGTCCATGTCGACCGGCACGGTAATGAATTGCGCCAACATGATGTCGCCGACGGCGACGGGGCGCTTCGTGCGAAGCACCCGGCTCAAGGGGATCTTGCCCACGGGCCGGTGCCTGGGGTCCACGATGAACAGATCGTAGAAGTCATCCGGCAGGTCCTCGGCCGTGCGCAGGTGGTCGATCACCTCGCCCACCGACCAGAAGGCGGGCACCGCCACCAGCTCCCGCTGCATGAGGCGGCCGGCGCTGTCCTCCGGGTAGGCGAGCCCGGTCTCGAGCATCACCCGCTCCACCGCGGGTATCGCCTTCAGAACCTCCTGCTGGACCTCCGCGTCGAGATCCTCGATGAGGTCGACGGCGTCGTCGGTGTCGAGCTCCGTCACGGCAGCGGCGACCTCATCCGTGCCGAGCTGTTCGATGACCGCGTCGCGCACCGTCTCGTCGAGTTCGGACAGCACCTTGGGATCGATTTCTGGGTGCAGGGCCTCGACAAGGACGTGGCGTTCCTCGTCGTTCAGCCGTTGGATCAGGTCGGCGGCGTCGGCGGGGTGCAGCGGCGCGATCAGGTGGCGCACCCGTGCCCTGTCGCGCTCGTCGAGCGCGGCCACGACCGAGCGCACGAAGTCCGACGAGAGGCCGACGGCCTTCTCGGCGCGCGGAACTTCCGCCCCGGGCTTCTTCTGGTTCTCTGCTGTCGGCTCGGTCACCGGTCACCTCCCGCCCTGGACGTCAACAGCAGTGCTCCGCGCGTCGGGGAGGCGCGCGTGGGCGCTGCCCTAGAGTTAAGGGCTTGGCGTGCATCTTCGCGACCGGACCCGGTCAGGCGAAGGCGCGGGCATTATAGCCGGGCGGCGTCGGCCCCGGCCACCTCGCGCCCTGGGGATCAGCCAAAAAAGAGGCCCGCCGAATGAAGCAACGGGCCTCCTAGAATTGGTGCGGTCGAGAAGACTCGAACTTCCACGGGATGTTATCCCACAGCGACCTCAACGCTGCGCGTCTACCAATTCCGCCACGACCGCAGAATCCTAAGGGAACCCCAATTCCCTTGCCATTTGCAATGGCCGGGAATACCAAATGAGCGGGATTCGATCAAGTGGAACGCCATGCAAATTGGAGCCAAGATAGGCGCCGGGCCGGGGCTGGAGTGGCGGGCCAGCGACGCGCTCGTTCCTTACCTTTCGGCGGTGGCGCAGATGGAGCGGCGGGTGGCCGAGATCCGCGCCGGCTCGGCGGCGGAGATGGTTTGGCTGCTCGAGCATCCGCCCCTCTATACCGCCGGCACGAGCGCGAGGCCGGAGGACCTGCTGGAGCCCGGCCGGCTTCCCGTTTTCACGGCGGGGCGCGGCGGCCAGTACACCTATCACGGCCCCGGCCAGCGCATCGCCTATGTCATGCTTGATCTCAAGCGCCGCGGCACCGACGTGCGCGCCTTTGTCTCCGCCCTCGAGGATTGGGCAATCGCGACGCTGGCCCGGTTCGATGTCCGGGGCGGGCGGCGGAAGGGACGGATCGGGATTTGGGTCGACCGCGCCGAGCTCGGGGGCCGGCCAGGGGGGACCGAGGACAAGATCGCCGCCATCGGCGTGCGCGTGCGCCGCTGGGTCACTCATCACGGTCTTTCGCTCAACGTCGATCCCGACCTCGATCAGTACAACGGGATTGTCCCTTGCGGCGTTCCCCAGGGCGACAAGCTCGGCGTGACCTCGCTGTGGGACCTGGGCCATCCCGTCTCGATGGCCGAGGTCGACGCCGCCCTCATGGCCACCTTCGAGGAAGCGTTCGCCTCGCTCATGCCTGATGCGGCGCCGCCGCCAGCGGCCTACGAGCGATCCGGCGCATCTTAATGTTCGAGTCGAAGGGTGCGCAATAACGGATTGTTATTCTGATCAATTGCTCCTGGCTGGCTAGGCCGTGGGCAAGGCGCGAAAGCCGAGGCCTGCCGGCACACCAAGCGCGATCGCTTCCACAGGGGCCTGCTCGAGTCCGGTGACGACGGCGGCGGGCGGTCCCTTGCGGCAGGCCGCGACCATCTCTTCCACCTCCGCCACGGGGCCGGAGAACACAGCCTCGACGGTGCCGTCGCGGCAATTGCGGACCCAGCCGTCGAGATTTCGGCGGGTCGCCTCCTCCACGGTCCAGGCCCTAAAGAAGACGCCCTGAACGCGCCCGGATATGCGGACGCGAACGGCTTTCGTCTGCGATT
>JAZGAE010000103.1:0-30845 GCA_036475545.1 Alphaproteobacteria bacterium | reverse complement strand
ACGCGCAGGAGGCGGCCGCCCGGATAGTCCTCGGCCACCACCAGGCTTCCGTCCGGCAAGATATCGACGCCTTCCGGCTTGTTCAGCCTTGCCAGCACCGTTCGGCTCATGTCGGCAAGGTCGACGCGGATGAGCCGGCCCCGCCATACCTCTTCGGTGACGTACAGATGCGAAGGCGTGAGCGCGAGGCCGTCGGGCCGGTCCAGGCCCTCGGCGACGATCTGCCGGCGGCCGTCGCGCAGGCGAACGACCTGGCCTTCTCCTTTGCCGACCTCCAGGCTCACGTAGACCTCGCCCTCCGCGCCCACGGCGATGTTGTCCGCGCGAGGCAACCCCGAGGCGAACACCTCGTAGTGCCAACCGGCGGCGGCGCGCGGCTCGTCGCAGAACGAGTCGGCCGGATCGGCGCTCGTGATCGGCGACGTCCCGATCCCCAACGTGGCGGCGAGGAACGTGAGGGCCTTGAGGACGTTCATGGCCGTCTTACCTCGACGCCTTGCCATAGCCCCCGCCGCCGGGGGTCTCGATGACGAAGGTATCGCCCGCGCCCATCTCGACCTGCGCGGTGGCGGCAAGCTCTTGGGCCCCGCCGTCCGCGCGCTCGACGGCATTGCGCCCGGCCTTACCCGGCCCGCCGCCGGCGAGGCCGAAGGGCGGCACCGCCCTGCGCGAGGAGAGGATGGCCGCGGTCATGGGCTCCAAGAACTTGATGCGGCGCACCACCCCGTCGCCGCCCTTGTGATCGCCTCGGCCCCCCGAGCCGTGGCGCACAAAGAACCCGTCCACCAGCACCGGGAAGCGCCACTCCAGCACCTCCGGGTCGGTGAGGCGCGAGTTGGTCATGTGGGTGTGCACCGCAGCCGTGCCGTCGAAATCGGGGCCGGCGCCGGAGCCGCCGCAGATGGTCTCGTAGTACTGGTGGCGCGCGTCGCCGAAGGTGAAGTTGTTCATGGTTCCCTGGGCCGCGGCCATGACGCCGAGCGCGGCGAAGAGGGCATCGGTGACGAGCTGCGAGGTCTCCACGTTTCCGGCCACCACCGCGGCAGGATAGCACGGGTTGAGCATGGAGCCCTCTGGGATCACGAGCCTCAACGGCTTGAGGCAGCCGGCGTTCAAGGGGATGTCGTCGTCCACCAGGGTGCGGAAGACGTAGAGCACCGCCGCCCGGGTCACGGCGAAGGGCGCGTTGAAGTTGTTGGGGCGCTGCCCGCTCGTGCCGGTGAAGTCGATGACGGCCTCGCGGGCCGCGCGATCGATTGTGACCTTGACCCGGATCTCGGCGCCGTCGTCGGTCTCGAGCGCGAAGTCGCCTTCGTGGAGCCGGTCGAGCACCCGGCGCACGGACTCCTCGGCGTTCGCCTGCACGTGGCCCATGTAGGCGTGAACCACATCGAGCCCGAAGTGGTCCACCATTTTTCCAAGCTCGCGCACGCCGGTCTCGTTGGCGGCCACCTGGGCCTTGAGGTCGGCCACGTTCTGGCCCGGGTTGCGCGCCGGGTAAGGGCCCGCGGTCAAGCGCCCCATGATCTCGGCCTCGCGGAAGCGACCTTGCGCGACCAGTTGCATGTCGTCGATCAGCACCCCTTCCTCCTCGACGCTCTTGCTTTCGGGCGGCATCGAGCCGGGGGTGACGCCGCCGACGTCGGCGTGGTGGCCGCGCGAGGCGATGTGGAAGAGCGCGTCCCGACCGGCCTCGTCGAAGACCGGGGTGACGACGGTGATGTCGGGAAGGTGCGTGCCGCCATTATACGGCGCGTTGAGCACGTAGACGTCGCCGGCGCGCATGGTGCGGCTTCGCGAGGCGATGATGGTCTGGACGCTCTCGCCCATGGAGCCCAGGTGCACCGGCACGTGGGGGGCGTTGGCGATGAGATGGCCGTCCGGGTCGAACACCGCGCAGGAGAAGTCGAGCCGCTCCTTGATGTTGACCGATTGCGCCGTGTTGGCGAGCGTCACCCCCATCTGCTCCGCCACCGACATGAACAGGTTGTTGAACACCTCCAGCATCACGGGATCGACTCGTGTGCCCACCGCCGCCCGCCGCGGCCGGGGCTGGGCGCGCGTGAGCACCAGCTGGTCGGCGCGGTGGACCTCGGCCTGCCAGCCGGGCTCCACCACCGTGGTCGCGTTGGCCTCGATGATGATGGCGGGCCCGAGCACGCGGTCGCCGGGGCACAGCCCTGCGCGCTCGAAAACGGGCGCATCGTGCTCGGCGCCGCCCGAGAACACGGCGATGCGCGCGACCGGCTCCGGCTGGCCCGCGCGCCGCGCCGGCGCCGGCGCCGGCTCCTCCACGGCGCCCGCCTCGCCGACGGCCTCCACCGAGACGGCCGCGAGCACGAGCCCTCTCTCGGGGCTCACGAAGCCGTAGCGCCGCCTGTGGGCCGTCTCGAAGGCGGCCTCGAGCCCCGCGCGCCCGCCATCGCCGCACTCGATCACGAGCGCGGTGTCCGTGCCCTCGTATTTCAAATGCACGTTGCGGGCGACGGCGACGTTCGCGGGCGCGATCCCCTGGGCGTGGAGCTGCGCCCCGGCGGCCTCTTCCAAGGGCGCGAAGAGGGCGTCGAGCTCACCGCCACCGAGCTCGGAAAGCGGCGCCTCGACGGTGCGCTCGCGCATCGCGCGGATGTCCGCGAGCCCCATGCCGTAGGCGGACAAGACGCCCGCGTGGGAGTGGATGAAGACCCGCGTCATGCCGAGGGCATCCGCCACCAGGCAGGCGTGCTGGCCGCCGGCGCCGCCGAAGCAGCACAGCGTGTACTCGGTGACGTCGTAGCCGCGCTGCACCGAGATGCGCTTGATGGCGTTGGCCATGTTCTCGACGGCGACCTTGAGGAACCCCTCGGCCACTTCGCGCGGGCTGCGCTCGTCCCCGGTGGTCTCACGGATCGCGGCGGCGAGCTCGGCGAACTTCTCATGCACGATTCGCTCATCCAGCGGCTCGTCCTGGGCCGCCCCGAAGACCCGGGGAAAGAACTCGGGACTTATCTTGCCGACCATGACGTTGCAGTCGGTCACGGTGAGCGGGCCCCCCTTGCGGTAGCACGCCGGGCCCGGGTCGGCGCCCGCCGACTCGGGCCCCACCCGGTAGCGCGCGCCGTCGAAGGCGAGCTTGGAGCCGCCGCCCGCGGCCACGGTGTGGATGCGCATCATCGGCGCCTGCACGCGCACGCCGGCCACCAGGGTGTCGAAGGCGCGCTCGTAGGCGCCGTCGAAATGGGCGACGTCGGTGCTGGTGCCGCCCATGTCGAAGGTGATCAGCGACTCGAAGCCCGCCGCCTGGCCGGTGCGTACGGCGCCGACGATGCCGCCCGCGGGGCCCGAGAGGATGCTGTCCTTGCCCTTGAAGAGGTGCGCGTCGGTGAGCCCTCCGCTCGATTGCATGAACATCAGGCGCACGTCCCCCAGCTCGCCCGCCACGCCGTCCACGTAGCGCCCGAGCAAGGGGGAGAGATAGGCGTCCACCACGGTGGTGTCGCCGCGGCTCACCAGCTTGATGAGCGGGCTCACCTCGTGGCTGACGGAGACCTGGCCGAAGCCGATCCCGCGGGCGAGCTTCGCCACCGCCCGCTCGTGGTCCGGGAAACGGTAGCCGTGGAGGAACACCACCGCCGCCGAGCGGATGCCGTCCGCGAACGCCGCCTGCAGCCCGGCCCGGGCCGCCTCCAGGTCCACCGGCCTCAGCACCTCGCCCTTGGCGCCCATGCGCTCGGGCACCTCGACGACCCGCTCGTAGAGGAGCTCCGGCAGCACGATGCGGCGGACGAAAAGCTCGGGCCGGTTCTGGTAGGCGATGCGAAGGGCGTCGCCGAAGCCCTCGGTGATGACCAGCACCGTGCGCTCGCCCTTGCGCTCGAGGAGCGCGTTGGTGGCGACCGTCGTGCCCATCCTGACGGCCGCGATGGGCTCGCGGCCCAGGGGCGCGTCCGCGCGCAGGCCCAGCAGGTCGCGGATGCCCTGGAGCGCGGCGTCGCGGTAGTGCGCGGGGTTCTCCGACAACAGCTTGCGGGTGACCAGCGTGCCGTCGGGCCGCCGCGCCACCACGTCGGTGAAGGTGCCGCCGCGGTCGATCCAGAACTGCCAGCCGGGTTGGGCTGCGGTCTCGGCCATGAACGGAGGCCCTCTCGGGTTTCGGCTGTTGCGGCGCGGCGGCGGGCTCAGGCTAGCGCAACGCATCCGCCGGTCAAGGCCGGCTCGATTTCCAGGCGCCCGTCCCCCATGCTACCTTGGCGCCATGAGGTGGGCGCGATGGAGCCTCGTTGTCATGGCCGTCGTCGCGGCGGGGCCGTTCGTCTCCGTCGTCCGCGGCGACGTCGCCTTGGGTGAGTCCTGGCGCACGGCGAGCCGCGCGAGCGCGGGGCTGGCGCCCGACCCGGCGGCGGCGCCGGAGGCGATTGTCCACGTCTATGCCGCGCGCGCCTTTGGCTGGCGCGGGGCGCTCGGGGTGCACAGCTGGATCGCGACCAAGCGCGCGGCTGCGCCCGCCTACACCGTGTACCAGGTGATCGGCTGGCGGAAGTTCTACGGCCGCCCGGTGCTGGCGGTCGAGGCCGACATTCCCGACCGCCACTGGTTCGGCAACCGCCCCGAGTTGCTGCTGGAGCTTAGGGGCGACGGCGTGGAGCGCGTGATCGACCGTATCGAGGAGGCCGTCGCCGCCTACCCATTTGCCGACGAGTATCAGGTGTGGCCGGGGCCCAACTCCAACACCTTCACCGCCTTCGTCGCGCGGCGGGTGCCCGGGCTCGGGCTGGACCTGCCCCCGACCGCGATCGGGAAGGACTATCTCGGGCCTCATTCGCTGTTCGCCAGGGCGCCGAGCGGCACCGGCTATCAGGTTTCGGTCCTGGGCCTCGCCGGCGTGCTCTTGGCCAGGCGCGAGGGGCTCGAGGTCAACCTGCTCGGCCTCACCTTCGGGATCGACCCGCTGGGGCTGGCCCTCAAGCTGCCGGGGGTGGGGCGGATCGGCGTCCCCAACAACCAGGCCCGGGCGGGTGGTTCAGCGCCCTGACCGGATCATGCTCTAGGCGTGCGGGCCCATGAGCCGGTCCGGGAGCCAGGTGGCGATCTCCGGATAGAAGTAGAGCGCCACGATCCCGTATGCGATGCAGAGAATAAAGGGAAGCGCCCCCTTGAGGATCGCGCGCAAGGGCATGTCCGGCGCCAGGGCCTGGACGATGTAGAGGTTGAGGCCCAGCGGCGGGGTGATGAGGCCGATCTGCAGGTTCACGGTCATGACGACGGCGAACCAATAGGGGTCGAAGCCGGCGCCCGTCACGATAGGCACGAGAACCGGCACCGACATCAGGATCACGGCCACCGCCGGCAGAAAGAGGCCCGCGATCAGCAGGTACAGGTTGATGGCGAGCATCAGCTCCCAGCCCCTCAGGTCCAGGTCGAAGACCGTGCGCTCCACCGCTTGCGTAACCCCGAAATGGGCGAGCATGTGGCCGAAGAGCGCCGCGGCGGCGATGACGATCAGGACGGCCGCCGCCTCGCGGGTGGCCTCCCTCAAGATTCGCCACTGGGCGGTCGCCCGCCACATCCCGTAAATGAGCGCGACGAAGATCAGGCACACCACGGCCGCGACGGCGGCCGCCTCGAAGGGCCGCGCGATGCCGGTCCACAGCGCATAGAGCACGCCGGCGATGATGGCCATGAACGGCAGGACCTTGGGAAGGATCGCCCACCGCTCATCCTTTGAATATCCGCGGGCGAAGTCCCCGTAGCGGCCCCGCCAGCGGCGCGCGGCCATCAGCGACCAGGCCACGAACAGGCCGGTGAGCATCACCCCGGGAAGGAGGCCCGCCAGGAACAGCCGGCCGATGTCGAGGTCGGCGGCGATGCCGTAGACGATCATGGTGAGGCTCGGCGGGATGAGGATGCCGAGCGTGCCGCCCGCGGCGATGGCCCCGGCGGCGACGCCGTCGGGGTAGCGCCGCTCGCGCAGCTCGGGAAGGCCGTCGCGCCCGACCGCCATGCAGGTGGCGGAGCCGGTGCTGCTCAGCCCCGAGAACAGCATGCTCGCGCCAAGGTTCGCGACGATCAGCCCGCCGGGCATCTTGTGCAGCCAGCGCTTCAGCAATTCGCGCAAGTCCCCGGCGGCGGGCGAGAGCGACGCCGCCACGCCCATCAGCACGAACAGCGGCACGGCGACCAGCGCGGTGTCCTCGAGCGCCCACAGGAAGGTATCGGCGACGCGGTCGAGCCCGTCGGCGCCCTCGAACCAGGCCAGGGCCGCGATGGCCACGCCTCCCAGCGCGAAGGCCACGGGGACGCCCAACAGCAGGACGAGGATGGTCGCAAGCGCGACTGCCGCGCCGAGCTCGAGGGGCGTCATGGCGCCGCCCCGCCGCCCTCGGCCGGTCCGTCCGCATCGGGCGAAGGTTCACCCTCGAGGTCGAAGTCGACCGACGGCTCGCGGCCGCTCACGTAGCCGAGGATGTCGGCAAGGTACTGGAGCGCAAGCAAGCCGATCCCAACGGGAAGCGCCACATAGGGGATCCACAGCCCAATGCCCCACACCATGTCGGAGCGCCAGCCCTCCGAGACGGCCTCGCGCAACAGGCCGAGGCTCGCCCATGCGATCCCCAGGCAGAACCCCATCGAGATGACGGCGGCCAACACGCCGAGGACGATGCGGCCCGCCCGGCCGAGGGCCCGTGGCAGAACGTCCATGTTGACGTGCCCCCGGGTTACCAGCACATAGGGACTGGCGATGAACGTGAGCGCGATCATGAGATAGGTGACGAGTTCGGCCTGCCAGGTCACGGGCAGACCAACGAGATACCGCAGCACGACGATGTCGCAGACCAGAATCAGGACGGCCAGGACCAGTGCCGCCGCCACGCCGCCGCAGAACTTCGAGAGCGCGGTTATCAGGTGGATGAGGACCGTCATACAGCCTATTTGTCTCGTGTTCGCCGTGCCTGGCTGGCGGAGCGCGATCCACCCGACCGCAGACGATGGGTACGCTTACGAAAGGGCTTGCTGATTCAATATTATCGTTATCACTGTTCCATCGCGGCCGGTCCCATGCAACAAAAACCTGAGGGCGCGGCGCGAGGCGGAGCGTGCCCCTCGAGGCCCGGTGCCGACACATCTGCGCGGTATCGGGCGAACCGGCCGCGGGCCGCGGGCCGTGCTGTCGCGCGCGCAAGGAGCGCAACGTGAGCGTGTGGGGCAAGGTATTGGGAGGCGCCGCGGGCTTCGCCCTCGGCGGGCCCTTGGGCGCGGTCGTCGGCACCGTCGCCGGCCACGCCTTCGACCGGACCCGGACGCCCCCTGAGGCAACCGTCACCCAGGCCTCGCGCCAGGCCGCCTTCTCGATCACGGTGATCGTGCTCGGCGCCAAGATGGCCAAGGCCGACGGACACGTGTCGCCGGAGGAGATCCGCGCCTTCCGCGAAGTCTTTAAGATTCCGCCCGGCGAGGTGAAGAAGGTCGCGCGCATCTTCAACGAGGCGCGGCGCGAGGCCCAGGGCTTCGAGCCCTATGCCCGCCAGGCGGCGAGCCTGTTCGCCCACAGGCCGGCGGTGCTCGAGGAGCTGCTCGACGCCCTCTTTCACATCGCCAAGGCCGACGGGGTGATCCGGCCCGAGGAAGTGGCGTTTCTGCGCCGCGTCGCCGAGATCTTTCGCTTCGACGCCCATTCGTTCGAGCGGATCCTGGCCGGCCACATGGGCCCAAGGCGTCAAGACCCTTACGGGATCCTTGGGCTGACGCGGGACGCGAGCGAAGCGAATATCAAGGCCGCCTACCGCCAACTCGTGCGCAAGACCCACCCGGACATGCTGATCGCCCAAGGCATGCCCCAGGAGTTCATCGACGTCGCCAACCACAAGGCGGCGACGATCAACGCGGCCTACGATCGCATCTGCAAGGAGCGGGGCCTGACCTGACGGTTACCGCACAGGCGCCATGACCCCGAATCCGAGTCCCCCTGCCCTTCGCGACCCCGGCACCGCATTCGCGGGCGCCGCCCGTTTCCAGGGCGTGGCGTTTGGCCCGGGTTGGCGCGGGAGGCCGGGCGCGGCCGGCGCCGGCGGCGGCCCGGGGGTCGTCATCGCCCGGATCCTCGTCCAAGGCCGCTTCGGGGGGCCCGGGTGAGCCTCAGGGACGTCGCCCTCGCCACCCTCGTCATGCTCATCTGGGGGGTCAACTTCGCCGTCGCCAAGACGGGGCTCATGGAGCTGCCGCCGCTCCTGATGATGACGGTGCGCTTCACGCTGGTGGCGGCCGTGCTGGTGCCTTTCGTGAGGCGGCCGGCGATACCCCTCGGCCAGCTCGTCGGAGTGTCGGTGACCCTGGGCTTCCTCCATTTCGGCCTTTTCTTCTCAGGCCTCAACGGCACCGATGCGGCCGCCGCGGCGATCGTGCTGCAGATCCAGGTGCCGTTCGCGGTGATCGTCGCGGCGATCCTCCATGAAGACCGGCCCGGCTGGCGGCGAATCCTCGGCATCTGCATCGCCTTTACAGGGGTCGCCCTGGTGTTGGGGCGGCCCGAGGTCGAGAGCCGCTTCCTGTCGCTCCTCCTGATCCTGGGGGCGGCGCTCGTCTGGGCCGTCGCCAATTTTCAGATCAAGGCCATGGGCGAGGTGGACGGCTTCGCGCTCAATGGCTGGATAGCGCTTTTCGCGGTGCCGCAGCTCGCCGTCGCCTCGCTCGTCCTGGAGGACGGACAATTGGCGGCGCTGGCGAGCGCCGGTTGGCGCGGCTACGGCGCGGTGCTTTACATGGCGCTTCTCGCCACCATGGTGGCGTACGGGCTTTGGTATACTCTCATCCGCAGGTACCCCATGAGCCTCGTCATGCCGTTTACCTTGCTCGCACCGGTCATCGGCGTCGCCTCGGGCATCGTCCTCTTGGGCGAGGCGCTGAGCTGGCACATCCTCTTAGGCGGCGCCGCCACGGTGGCGGGCGTGGCCCTCATCGTGCTGAGCCGGCCGCAGTTGGTGGAGCCCGAGGCCGAGGCCGGGGGCGGGCCCTGAGGCGGCGGGTCGTGGTCCCCATCGTCGATCGCCCCTCGCCGAACTTCGCGCCGCGGCCCGCGGGCGTTTCCATCGACATGCTGGTGCTGCATTACACCGGCATGGAGAGCGCCGGGGCTGCGCTCGAGCGGCTGTGCGACCCGCGGGCGCGCATCAGCGCCCACTACGTGGTGGACGAGGACGGGACGGTCCTTCGACTGGTTGGCGAGGAGAGCCGCGCCTGGCACGCCGGCGCCGCCGCCTGGGCCGGCGCCACCAACATCAACGACCGCTCCATCGCCATCGAGCTGGTGAACCCGGGCCACGAGTTCGGATACCGCCCGTTTCCGGAGGCGCAGATGGCGGCCGTCGAGGAACTCGCCGGCGCGATCGTAAGGGGCCACCCGATTCCGCCCGGACGAGTCCTCGGCCATTCCGATGTCGCGCCCCAGCGCAAGCATGACCCCGGCGAGCTGTTCGACTGGGCGCGGCTGGCCCGTAAGGGCATCGGCCTGTGGCCGCAGTTGCCGGAGGCGGAGGCCGGTCCGGCCGAGGCGGACCCGCCGGCGCCGGCGGCCGCGATCGGCGAGGCGCGAGCGCTGCTCGCCCGGTTCGGCTACGAGGTGGCCGCTAACGGTCCGCTGGACGCCGCCACCCGCAACGTGGTCGCCGCCTTCCAGCGCCATTTCCGCCCCACCCGCGTCGATGGCGAGATCGATGGCGAGACCGTGGCGCGGCTCAGGTGGCTCGCCGCCGCGATCGCGTGAGGCGCACCCGCCCCGTTGCGCGCCGGCGCCGGCGGCATTATCTATTCAGACAGGGCCAGACGGCCGGATGGCCGCTCCCCGCGACGGCGATTCGCCCGAGCGGGGGGAGGAAAGTCCGGGCTCCACGGAAACACGGTGCCGGGTAACGCCCGGCGGGGGCGACCCTAGGGAAAGTGCCACAGAAAGCAAACCGCCCGCCAAAGCGCCATCGGTGCGACGGCGGGCAAGGGTGAAAGGGTGCGGTAAGAGCGCACCGCGCCCCCGGCAACGGGGGCGGCACGGTAAACCCCACCGGGAGCAAGGCCAAATAGGGGCGGCACGCCGGCTCTTGTCGCAGACGAGGGCCGGCCGGGCGAGTTTCCGCGCCGCCGCCCGGGTCGGCCGCACGAGGCGTCCGGCAACGGGCGTCCCAGATGAATGGTCATCCCCCGCCTTGGCGGGGACAGAACCCGGCTTACAGGCCGTCTGGCCCTCTCTCCCCCAGATATTGTCCGACTCCTTCCCGCCTGAACGAAGTCTTGCGTTTCGCAAGGTTTCACAAAAAGAACATACGGCGAACAAACTTTCGCCCTATTTGAGGACGAGGATCGCAAGGCCATCCGAGCGTGGCGACTTGACCCGTCACCTCACAATCACCTCCGCCAGCAAATGGAACCGCGCGTAAACCTTTTATTAACCAATGAATTACTAGTATTTCCCGTTGACGCCCATGATATCCCATGTTATCCCATAACTTCCCATGCTGCTGGGGCGCGGCGACGGAAAACAGGCCAAGAATACGGTCGGTCGGGAACCGGGATCCGTTGGGGGGGGAATGGCGCTGTTTCTTTCCACCTTCGTGAACAAGGTCGACAAGAAGGGTCGGGTATCCGTTCCCGCTCCGTTCCGCACCGCGCTCACCGGACAAAGCTTCGGCGGCATCGTCGTCTTCCGCTCTTACAAGTTCCCGGCGATCGAGGCCTGCGGCGGCGACCGCATGGAGCGGCTCTCGTCCAGCGTCGATGATCTGGCCCTGTTCTCGGAACAGCAGGACGACCTCGCCGCCACCATCTTCGCGGACGCCCGCCAGCTGGCGTTCGACTCGGATGGCCGCGTTGTCCTGCCGGAGGAGCTCGCCTCCCACGCCAACATCACCGACCGGGCCGCCTTCGTCGGGCGCGGGCCGACCTTTCAGATCTGGGAGCCCAAGGCGTTCGAGATCTACCAGGAGCAGGCGCGCGAGCGCGTCCACCGCCAAGGGGCGACGCTCAGGTTGCGCCCGCCCGTGCCGAAGGCCGAGGAGTGACGGCGATGACGCGAGGGCGAGCCCCCACGCCCGCGCCCGCGCCGCGACACCGGCCGGTGCTGCTGAAGGAAGTGATGGTCGCCTTGTCCCCCCGGGACGGGGGTATCTACGTGGACGGCACCTTCGGCGCCGGCGGCTATGCCCGAGCGCTCCTCGAGTCCGCCGACTGCACCGTCTGGGGCATCGACCGCGATCCCGACGCCATCGCCGCCGGCGCGCCGCTCGCCCGCGAACATCGGGGCCGCTTGAGTCTGCTCGAGGGCCGCCTCGGTGCGATGGACGAGCTTCTCTCCGCCCGCGGCGTCCACCAGGTCCACGGCGTCGCCTTCGACCTCGGACCCTCGTCCATGCAGCTCGACGACCCGGAGCGCGGCTTCTCCTTCCGCCTCGACGGCCCGCTCGACATGCGCATGGACAAGACCGCGCGCTCGGCGGCGGACATCGTCAACATGGCGTCCGAGGAGGAACTCGCCGACATCATCCACCGCTTCGGAGAGGAGAGGTTCTCCCGGCGCATCGCCCGCGCCATCGTCACCGCGCGCGATCAGAAACCGATCACCCGCACCGGCGAATTGGCCAGGATCGTGCGGGCGGTGGTGCGGCGCTCCCACGACGGGATCGACCCGGCGACCCGCACGTTCCAGGCGCTGCGCATCTGTGTCAACGAAGAGCTGAGCGAGGTCGACCGGGGGTTGCGGGCGGCCGAGTGTCTGCTGGCGCCCGGCGGTCGTCTCGTGGTGGTGTCGTTCCACTCCCTCGAGGATCGGCCGGTAAAGAACTTCCTGAAGATCCGCAGCGGCGGGGCGCCCCGCCCCTCGCGCCATGTTCCCGGGGCGGCCGCCGCCCCGGCCCCGGGCGCGCCCCAGCCTACCTTCAGGCTGCTGTTCCGTCGCGCCGTGCGCCCCCGCGCGCAAGAGATCGCCGACAACCCGCGGGCGCGGTCCGCGCGGCTGCGCGCCGCGGAGCGCACCGCCGCCCCGCCCTGGCCGAACGGAGGGGACCAATGATCCGAGGCATCACCGTCCTCTGGTTCGGCCTCGTCGTCGGCCTCGGCGCCGGATTGTTCCAGGTCAAACACGAGGTGCAGCTCTTGGAGCAGGATCTGCAGCGCCTCAATCGCGCCATCCTCGCCGATCAAGAGGCGATCCACGTTCTCCAGGCCGAATGGACTTACCTCAACCGGCCCGAGCGACTCGCTCGGCTCAGCCGCCGCCATCTCGAGCTCGCCCCGTTGACTGCGGTTCAGATCATCACCATCGATGACCTCCCTCTAAGACTCGACACGGTGATATCCGAAGCCACCAACCCAACCGCGGCCGGCGGGGCGACCCGAACGGTGCACGGAGTCGGACCATGACCCGCTCCGGACCGCACCGGTCCCGGCCGCCCCACCCGATCCCCGAAATCGGCGGGGCGGCCGGGCTGCGCCTCGACGGACTCGCCAAGCAAGCGCTGGAGACCGGCCGCAACCGGCTGGTCTTCGCCGGCGCTCTCTTCGCGCTCACCTTCCTGGTGGTGGGTTTGCGGCTCATCGACGTCGCCCTGTTCAAGGAAGGGCACGAGCCGACCCTTGTCCGGGCCCCGGCCGCCGAGTCCCTGCGGATGGAGCGCGCCGACATCGTCGACCGCAACGGCGTCGTGCTGGCGACGAATCTCGTGACGGCCTCGCTCTACGCCCATCCCGGCAAGGTGCTCGGCGCCGAGGAAGCAGCCGCCGCGCTGGCGCGGGCGCTGCCGGAGCTGAACCAGGCGGAGGTGCGGGCGCGGCTCGGCTCGGCCCGCGCGTTCGTCTGGCTCAAGCGGAACCTGACACCGCGCCAGCAGTACGCGGTGAACCGCCTCGGTATTCCCGGGCTCTACTTCCGGCGCGAGGAAAAGCGCTTCTATCCCCACGGGCGGCTGGCCTCCCACCTCGTCGGCTTCACCGACATCGACAACGTCGGCCTCGCCGGCGTGGAACGCTACTTCGACGACGCGTTGCGCGGGGCCAGCGGGCCGCTGCGGCTTTCTCTCGATGTCCGCGTCCAGCACATCCTGCGCGAGGAACTGATGCGCGCGGTCGGGGAGTTCCAGGCCGTCGGCGCCGCCGGCATCGTCATGAATGCCCGCACCGGCGAAATGCTGGCGATGGTCTCGCTTCCCGATTTCGACCCCAACCGGCCGGCCTTGGCCAGGGACGACGCCCGCTTCAACCGCGCCGCCCTCGGCGTCTACGAGATGGGGTCCACGTTCAAGATCTTCACCACCGCCATGGCGCTGGAGTCCGGCGTCGTGACGCTCAACGACGGGTACGACGCCACCGATCCGATCCGGGTGGCCCGCTTCGTCATCCGCGATTTCAAGCCCCAGCGGCGCTGGCTCTCGGTGCCCGAGATCTTCTTCTATTCCTCCAACATCGGTGCGGCGAAGATGGCGCTCGCCGTCGGCGGGGCCGGCCAGCGCGCCTTCCTCGACCGGCTTGGCCTGTTACGCGCGGCGCCGCTCGAACTCACGGAAGTGGGCGTCCCGATGGTCCCCTCGCCGTGGCGCGAGATCAGCACCATGACGATCGCCTACGGCCACGGCCTTGCGGTGACGCCCGCGCAAATGGCCGCCGCCATCGCCGCGGTCGTCAACGGCGGCATCGCGTATCCCCCGACCCTCGTGCGCCATCACGACGGCGACGGGCCGGCGGGCGAACGGGTTCTCTCGGCACGGACGTCGGAGCAGATGCGCCGCCTGTTGCGGCTCAACGTCGTCAAGGGCACCGGACGGAAGGCCGCGGTTCCGGGCTATCTCGTCGGCGGCAAGACCGGCACCGCGGAGAAGATCGTCGGCCGGCGTTACCGCCGCGGGGTGCGGCTGTCTTCCTTCGTCGCCGCCTTTCCCATAAACGAGCCGCGCTACGTGGTCGTGGTGCTGCTGGACGAACCGAAGGGCAACGAGTCGACCCATGGGTACGCCACGGGCGGCTGGGTCGCGGCGCCGGTCGTGGCGCGCGCGATCGCCCGAATGGCCCCGCTGGTGGGGGTGGAGCCGATCAACGAGGACACTCCCGAGATCCGCGAGGCAATGCTGGTGAACATCAAACCCCGGGGGCGCGAACTTGCGTCTTTCTGAGATGATGGAAGGAGAAACCATAGCCCTGGAGCAGGGCCGCGCCGAACAGGTGGAGATCGCGGGTCTTTCCGCCGATTCGCGGACCGTGGAGCCCGCCTACCTTTTCGCCGCCTTGCCCGGGACGCGGGCCCACGGGCGCGATTTCATCGCCGACGCGCTGTCGCGCGGCGCGGCGGCCGTGCTCGCCCCGCCCGGCACGCAACTCCCCGACGAGTTTTCCGGTTCCTCTGTTCCGGTCATCACCAACGAAAACCCGCGCCGCCAATTTGCCCTGATGGCGGCGCGCTTCTATGGGCGTCAGCCGCGCCTCATCGCCGCCGTCACCGGCACCAACGGCAAGACCTCGGTGGCCGGGTTCGTCCGCCAGATTTGGGAGCGTCTGGGGTTCTGCGCCGGCAGCATCGGCACCCTCGGAGTGATCGCACCGGGGAGTGAGCGCCCCGGGGCGCTGACCACGCCCGACCCGGTGGAGTTGCACAAGATCCTCAGCGACCTCGCCGGCCGCGGCGTCGAACACCTCGCGCTCGAGGCCTCCAGCCACGGCCTCGAGCAGTACCGGCTGGACGGCGTCCGGGTGAGCGCGGCCGGCTTCACCAACCTCTCGCGCGACCACCTCGACTACCACGACGGCATGGAGGCGTACTTCAGGGCCAAGATGCGGCTGTTCGACAGCGTCATGGCGCCCGGCGGCACCGCCGTGCTCAACGCCGACGCGCCGGAGTTCGACGTCCTGGCGCAAGTCTGCGTGGCGCGGGGCCACGAGATCATCAGCTATGGCGCCACCGGCGAGGACCTCCGGTTGGAGACCGCCGTGCCCAGCGAAATGGGCCAGCACGTCACCTTGAGAGTGCTGGGAAGGCGGGCGGAGATGAAGCTCCCCCTGTTCGGGGCGTTTCAGGCGCAAAACGTGCTCTGCGCGCTGGGGCTCGCCATCGCCTGCGGGGCCAGCCACGAGGCCGCGCTCGAGGCCATCGAGTATCTCGCGGGCGCGCCCGGCCGCCTCGAGCTGGTCGCCCGCCACCCCAACGGCGCGCCCGTCTACATCGATTACGCCCACACCCCGGACGCCCTGGCGAACGTGCTCGAGGCGCTTCGCCCCCATGTCACCGGCCGCATCGCCCTCGTATTCGGGTGCGGGGGCGACCGCGATCCCGGCAAACGGCCGCTCATGGGGGCGGTCGCGAGCCGGCTCGCCGACGTCGTCATCGTCACCGACGACAACCCGAGGAGCGAGGACCCGGCCGCCATCCGCAGCCAGATCGTTGCGCCCGGGGGCGCCTCTGGGGCGCGCGAGATGGCAGGCCGCGCCGAGGCCATTCGCGCCGCGGTCGCCGAACTGCAGCCCGATGACCTGCTCTTGATCGCCGGAAAGGGTCACGAGACGGGCCAGATCGTCGGCGAGCGGGTCCTCCCGTTCGACGACGCCGTGGTGGCGCGGGCGGCCGTGGCCGAGATCGAGGAAGGAGCGACATGACCACGCCCGCGCTTTGGACCGCGGCCAGCGCCGCCGCCGCCACCGATGGGCGCGGCCACCGCCAGTGGCACGCCTATGGAGTCTCCATCGACAGCCGCACGCTGGCAACCGCCGACCTGTTCGTCGCGCTCAGGGGACCCAACTTCGACGGCCACGACTTCGTCGCCGAGGCGCTGGATAAGGGCGCGGCGGCGGTGGTGGTCAGCCGCTGGCCCGACGGCGTGGCGGCCGACGCGCCGCTCCTCCTGGTCGAGGACACCATGGCGGCGCTCAACGCCCTGGCGCGCGCCGCCCGCGAGCGTACCAAGGCCAAGATCATCGCCGTCACCGGAAGCGTGGGCAAGACCGGCACGAAGGACGCCCTGCACTTGGCCCTGGGGTGCCAGGGCGCCGCCTCGGCCAATGAGGGGAACCTCAACAACCGGATCGGCGTGCCGCTGTCGCTGGCGCGCATGCCCGAGGACACGGCTTACGGGATATTCGAGATCGGCATGAACCGGGCCGGCGAGATCGCCCCGCTCTCGCGCCTGATCCGCCCCCATGTCGCGATCATAACCACCATCGAGCGGGTCCACGGCGAGTTCTTCGGCTCCGTCGCCGAGATCGCCGACGCCAAGGCCGAGATCTTCGCGGGCATGAGCGACGGGGCCGCCATCCTGCATCGCGACAACGCCTATTTCGCCTGGCTCGCGGTGGTGGCGGAAACCGCAGGGTTGGCCACCGTCCTCGGTTTCGGCGCCCACCCGGAGGCCACCGCCCGGCTTATCGATTGCGAGCTTCAGCCGGCCTCGTCCCGCGTGACCGCGGTGATCGAGGGGCGAACCGTCACCTATTTCCTTCCCCTGCCCGGCCGCCACTGGGTGATGAACACCCTGGCCGCACTGGCCGCCGTGGACGCGGTGGGGGCGGACGTGGCCGAGGGCGCGGCGGCGCTCGCACGGCTCAATGCGCCCAAGGGCCGCGGCCAGCGCCACCGGGTGCTTCTAAGCGACGGCGACTTCGAGCTGTTCGACGAAGCCTACAACGCGAGCCCAGCCTCCATGCGCGCCGCGTTCTCGGTGCTGGCGGGGGCACGGCCCGGGCGGGGAGGCCGCCGCATCGCCGTCCTCGGCGACATGCTCGAACTCGGGCCCGATGCCCCGCGGCTACACGCCGCCCTCGCCTCCGAGCTGGCCGCCGCCGAGGTCGAGCTGGTGTTCACCGCCGGCCCCCACATGGCGCAACTGCGCGACGCTTTGCCCGAGACAATGCGCGGCGGCCACGCCGCCAGCGCGGAGGACCTGGTTCCCCGGATCGTCGGCGCCGTGCGGCCGGGCGACGTCATCACGGTGAAGGGCTCCTTGGGGTCCGCCATGGCGGTCATCGTCGACGCGCTCCTTGCCATGGACAGCGCCCCGCTCCGCGCCGCCAACAGTTGCTAGCCCAAGGTCGAGGCGCGGCATGTTCTACAACCTGCTTTCCCCCTTGGCCGACCAGATACCCGTCTTCAATCTCTTTCGGTATCTGACCTTTCGCACCGGCGGCGCGGTGCTGACCGCGCTCCTGGTCAGCTTCCTGCTCGGCCCCATCGTGATCGACTGGCTGCGCCGCCATCAGGGGGAAGGGCAGCCGATCCGCACCGACGGGCCGGAACACCACGTCATCGCCAAGGCGGGCACCCCCACCATGGGCGGCGTGCTTATTCTGCTCGCCGTGACCGTGAGCACGTTGCTGTGGACGGACCTGACCAATGGCTACGTATGGGCGGTGTCCGTTGTCACCATCGGCTTCGGCCTGATCGGCTTCGTCGACGACTACCTCAAGCTGAAGCGGCGCTCGAGCCACGGCCTTCCGGGCTGGATCAAGCTCGTTGCCCAAGCCGCCATCGCCCTGCTGGCGGCAGTCTGGATCATGCGGCTGACCAACCCGGATCTCGCCACCAGCTTGGCGGTGCCCTTTTTCAAGAACTTGCTCATCGATCTCGGCTGGCTGTTCGCGGCGCTCGCCGTGTTCGTGATGGTCGGCGCGTCCAACGCCGTTAACCTCACCGACGGTCTCGACGGGCTGGCGATCGGCCCGGTCATGATCACGGCGGGGTGCTTCACCCTCATCGCATACCTCGTCGGCAACTCGGTCTTCTCCAACTACCTCCAGCTCCATTACGTGGCCGGCGCCGGCGAGCTCGCCGTCTTCTGCGGGGCCCTGGTGGGCGCGGGGCTCGGGTTTCTCTGGTACAACGCGCCCCCGGCGATGGTGTTCATGGGTGACACAGGCTCGCTCGCCATGGGCGGGGCGCTCGGCGCCATCGGCGTGGTGACCAAGCACGAGTTGGTGCTGGCCATCATCGGCGGGCTGTTCGTGCTGGAGACCGCCTCGGTCATCGCGCAGGTGGTGTCCTTCAAGCTCACCGGGCGGCGGGTGTTTCGCATGGCGCCGCTGCACCATCACTTCGAGAAGAAGGGCTGGGCGGAGCCCACCATCGTCATCCGTTTCTGGATCATCGCGTCGATCCTGGCGCTCATCGGCCTGTCCACGCTCAAGCTGAGGTAGGGCGGTGATCGAGGTGCCGCAGTTTTCCGACAAGACCGTCGCGGTCATGGGGCTCGGACGCTCGGGCCTCGCCGCCGCCGAAGCGCTGATGGCCAGCGGCGCCGGAGTGTGGGCCTGGGACGACGTCGACGGGGTCCGGCGCAAGGCGCACGCCAGGGGCGTGCCGCTGGTCGACCTGACCGACTGCGACTGGTCGCAACCGGCGGCGCTCGTCCTGAGCCCGGGGATTCCCCTCCACTATCCCGCCCCCCACGCCGTGGTGCAGCGGGCGCGGGCGGCAGGCTGCGAGATCGTGGGCGACGTCGAACTGCTGGCTCGCGCGCAAACCGAGGCGCGGTTCGTGGGCGTGACCGGCACCAACGGAAAGTCGACGACCACCGCGCTCATCGCGCACATCTTCGAGGCCGCCGGGCTCGAAGCGCAAGTCGGCGGCAACCTCGGGACCCCGGCGCTGGCGCTCGAGCCCTTGAACGCACGGGGAACCTATGTGCTGGAAATCTCGTCGTTCCAACTCGACCTGACCTTCTCCGCCGCCTTCGACGTCGCCATCCTGCTCAACATCTTCGCCGACCACCTCGATCGTCACGGCGACATGGACGGCTACGTCGCGGCCAAGCGCCGGATATTCCGCAACCAGGGGCCCACTCATACCGCGGTGGTCGGAGTCGACGACGGGTACTCCCGCCAGGTCTACGACGACATCAAAGCGGACGCGGACCGCACGATCATCCCCGTCTCCGGCCGGCGGCCGGTCGAGGGCGGGGTCTACGTGGTGGACGGCTGGCTTTACGACGACACCGATGGGCGCGGCACGAGGGCCGCCAACCTCGACGGAGCGGCCGCGCTGCCCGGGGCCCACAACTGGCAGAACGCCAGCGCGGCCTACGCCGCGGCACGGTCGGTGGGCGCAGACGCCCAGGCGATCGCCGCCGGGATCCAGGGCTTCCCGGGGCTTCCGCACCGCCAGGAACGGATCGCGGTCGTAGACGGCGTGCGCTACGTCAACGACAGCAAGGCGACCAACGCCGACGCCACCGCCGAGGCGCTCGCCTGCTACACCAACGCCTACTGGATCGCCGGCGGCCGTCCCAAGGAAGGCGGCATCGCCGGGCTCTCGCCCTGGTTCGGCAACATCGCTCACGCCTTCCTGATCGGCGAGGCCGCCGACGGCTTCGCCGGGACGCTGCGCGGCAAGGTCCCGTTCACCAGGTCGGGCGACCTTGCAACCGCGACGCGCCAGGCCGCCGGCATGGCGCGCTCCGACGGCCGGCCCGATCCGGTGGTTCTGCTGTCGCCCGCCTGCGCCTCCTTCGACCAGTTCGAAGACTTCGAGGCCCGAGGCGAGGCCTTCCGCGCGCTGGTCGCGGCGTTGCCCGGCGAGCATCAGGGCCCGGGGCACCGCGCGGGCGCGGGGGACCGGGTCACGGGGGCGAGATCATGACCACTTTCGCCCGCACCGACACGGGCGTCCTGAGCCGCTGGTGGTGGACCGTGGACCACTGGATCCTGGGAGCGTTGGCGGCGCTCATCTGTGTCGGCGCGGTGTTGACGCTGGCGGCGAGCCCGCCGGCGGCCGACCGGATCGGGCTTGACTCCTTCTACTTCGCGCGCCGTCAGCTCCCGCTGCTGCCGGTGGCGGCGCTCGTCATGATCTGGGTCTCGCTGCTCTCGCCGCGGACGGTGAAGGTCGTCGCAAGCGCCGTGTTTGTGCTCTCGGCTCTTGCCCTGATCGCGACGCTGTTCGTCGGCGAGGAGATCAAGGGCGCGCGCCGCTGGATCAGCGTCGCCGGCCTGTCGCTGCAGCCCTCGGAGTTCGTCAAGCCGAGCCTCGCCGTCGTGACGGCCTGGCTGTTGGCCCGGAGGCGACTCGCCGACGGGTCTCCCTTGAGCCTCGGCGCGATCGCGCTGTTCGTCATCGTCGTGCCCGTTCTTGTCTTGCAGCCGGACCTCGGGATGGCGGTCGTGATCGCGGCCGTGTGGGGCTCGCAGGTCTTTCTCGCCGGCCTACCGCTGGCCTGGGTCGGCGTGCTCGCGGTGCTCGGCTGTACCGGGCTGTTCGCCGCCTACTTCGCGTTTCCGCATGTGGCAAGCCGCGTCGACCGTTTCCTCGATCCCGCCTCCGGGGACAGCTATCAGGTCTCAACTTCGCTCGAGGCGTTCGCGAACGGCGGCCTGGTCGGAGAGGGGCCCGGCGAAGGCACCGTGAAGCAGCTGCTGCCGGACGCTCACTCCGACTTTATCTTCGCGGTTGCCGGAGAGGAGTTCGGCCTGCTCGTCTGTCTCGCCTTGGTCGCCCTCTTCGCCTTCATCGTGCTCAGAGGGTTCACCCGGCTGCTGCTGGAACGCGACCTCTTCATCCTCCTCGCGGGCACGGGTCTGCTGGTCCAGTTCGGCTTGCAGGCGCTGATCAACATGGGCTCGGCCCTCGGCCTCATTCCGACCAAGGGCATGACTCTTCCGTTCATCTCCTATGGCGGCTCGTCGCTCATGGCGCTTTCGCTCGGGATGGGAATGCTGCTGGCGCTCACGAGGCGCCGCTGCGGCGTCGGGAGCGCGCCATGACCGCGCCGGGAAACGCCCTCGTCGTCCTGGCGGCAGGCGGCACCGCCGGTCACATGTACCCGGCCCAGGCCCTCGCCGCCGAACTCGCCAGCCGCGGCTGCGGCGTCGCGCTCGTCACGGACGAGCGCGGCTCCGCCTTCGGCCCAGGCGCAGTCGATACCCACCGCATCCGCGCCCGGCCGATCGCGGGCGGCCCGCTGTCCCGGCTCGGCGGCCTCGCCGACCTCGCCCGCGGCACGCTGGAGGCCGCGCGGCTCTTGCGCAGGCTCGAGCCGGCCGTGGCGGTGGGGTTCGGAGGATATGCCTCCTTCCCCACCATGGTCGCCGCCGCCCTCGCGAACATTCCGACCGTGATCCACGAGCAGAACGCGGTCCTGGGCCGGGCCAACCGGCTGCTCGCCAGGCGCGTCACCGCGATCGCCACCTCCTTCGACGAGGTCGCAGGCGTCAGGCCCCGCGATCGCGGCAAGGTCGTCCGCACCGGCACCCCGGTGCGCCCGGCCATCGCCGCGCTCGCACGCCGGCCCTACCCGCCGCTCGACGCGGACGGCCGCCTCCACGTCCTGGTCC
This sequence comes from Alphaproteobacteria bacterium, assembly GCA_036475545.1. Lineage (GTDB taxonomy): Bacteria > Pseudomonadota > Alphaproteobacteria > DATDPM01 > DATDPM01 > JAZGAE01. The sequence continues at coordinate 9,590 of JAZGAE010000103.1, read as the reverse complement.
TGGGCGGCAGCCAAGGGGCGGGGGTGTTCGCCCGGGTTTTGCCCGAGGCCGCCGCGCGGTCGCCCGAATCGCTCAGGGCGCGGCTCAGGATCACCCAGCAATGCCGGCCCGAGGACCTGGACGACGTGCGCGAGGCCTATTGGGCCTTGGGCGTTGACGCCGAGCTCGAGACCTTCTTCGACAACGTTCCGCAACTGTTGGCGGAGGCCCATCTCGTGATCTGCCGGGCGGGCGCATCCACCGTGGCCGAGGTGACGGCCGCGGGAAGGCCGGCGATCCTGGTCCCCTACCCCGCCGCCGCCGACGACCATCAGACCGCCAACGCCCGCGCTGCCGAGCGGCACGGCGGCGCCTGGCTGACGCCGCAGCAGGCCTTCACGGGCTCGGCCTTGGCGGCCCGCCTCGAGGCCTTCCTCGCCACGCCCGAGGTCCTGGCCGAAGCGGCGCGGGCCGCTGCCAAGGCGGCCGCCGGGGACGCCGCGGCGAGGCTCGCAAAGGTCGTATTGGACTTGGTTCCTCACAACAATGGGCGCGAGGCCGGCCACCGCCACCCGGCCCGGGAGGAGGCGGCATGAGGGCCCTTCCCTTGTCCATCGGGACCATTCACCTGGTCGGCATCGGCGGCATCGGCATGAGCGGCATCGCCGAGATCCTCCACAACCTCGGCTACGAGGTGCAGGGGAGCGACATCGCCGAAGGCGTCAACGTCAGGCGTCTCCGTGAGCTGGGCATTCCGGTCGCCATCGGCCACAGCGACCAAAACATCGGCAAGGCCGAGGTCGTGGTGGTCTCCACCGCGGTCAAGCCCGACAACCCCGAGGTCGTCGCCGCGCGCACGAGGCTCGTTCCGGTGGTCCGGCGCGCCGAGATGCTGGCGGAGCTGATGCGCCTCAAATGGTCGATCGCGGTCGGCGGCACTCATGGCAAGACCACGACAACCTCGATGATCGCGGCCATTCTCGACGCCGCCGGCTTCGATCCCACGGTCATCATCGGCGGCATCCTCAATGCCTACGGCACCAATGCCCGCCTCGGCGCCGGCGACTGGATGGTGGTCGAGGCCGACGAGTCGGACGGCACTTTCACCAAGCTTCCGGCGACGATCGCGGTGGTCACCAACATCGACGCCGAGCACCTCGACTTCTACGGCGACTTCGGCGCCTTGCGGCGCGCTTTCGAGGCCTTCGTCGAGAACCTGCCCTTCTACGGCTTCGCCGCGCTGTGCATCGACCATCCGGAAGTGCAGGCCCTGATTCCCCGCGTTTCCGACCGCAAGGTCGTGACCTACGGCATGAGTCCGCAGGCGGACGTCCGGGCCAGCAACGTCTCGCTGGACGCAGGCGGCGCCGAGTTCGACGTGGTCATCGCCGACCGCGACGAAGGACAAGAGCGCGTGATCGAGGGCATGCGCCTTCCCATGCTGGGCGAGTACAACGTGCAGAACGCGCTCGCCGCCATCGCCGTCGCCCACGAGCTGGCAGTCGATGACGACATCCTGCGGCGGTCGCTCTCCGAGTTCGCGGGCGTGGCTCGCCGCTTCACCAAGACGGGCGAGGTCCACGGCATCACCGTGATCGACGACTACGCCCATCACCCGGTGGAGATTTCGGCCGTGCTCAAGGGCGCGCGTGCGGTGTGCAAGGGCGCCGTGATCGCCGTCGTCCAGCCCCACCGGTACACCCGGCTGCAAAGCCTCTTCGAGGGGTTCTGCACCTGCTTCAACGACGCCCAAACCGTGATCGTCGCCGACGTCTACCCCGCCGGCGAGACCCCTATCGAGGGAATCGACCGCGACGCCCTGATCGAGGGCCTGCGCACCCACGGGCACCGCGACGTCATGGCGCTGGAAGCGCCGGAGGACCTCACCGCCATGATCGCGGACATCGCACAGCCCGGCGACATGGTGATCTTCCTCGGCGCCGGAACCATCACCAACTGGGCGAAGCACCTGCCCGAAGAGCTCGAGCGGCGGCTCGGCGGCGGCGAGGGCTCTTTGCGGACGACGGGCGCCTCATGATGCCGGCGCGGAAATCGAGCACCTCCCTCGTCGCACGGTTGCCGGAGGCGCGCGGCCGCTACCGCGAGAACGTCGCGCTCGCCAAGACGACCTGGTTCCGCGTGGGCGGGCCGGCCGAAGTGGTGTTCCGCCCCGCCGACCGCGACGATCTGACCTATTTTCTCGCAAACAGACCGGCGGACGTGGCCGTCACGGTGATCGGCCTGACCTCGAACCTTCTGGTGCGCGACGGCGGCGTTCCCGGCGTCGTCATCCGCCTCGGCCGCGCCTTCGCACGGATCGACGTGGAAGGAACGGATGTCACCGCCGGCGCGGCGGCGCTCGACCTCATCGTCGCCCGCGCCGGCTGCCAGGCAGGGATCGCCGGTCTCGAGTTCCTGGCCGGCGTGCCGGGGACGATCGGCGGCGCGCTCCGCATGAACGCGGGCGCGTACGGGGTGGAGATGAAGGACGTGACCGTCGCCGCCGAGGCCCTGGACGCAACCGGGCGCGTCCATCGTCTGACGCCCCGGGAGCTCGGCTTCTCCTACCGGGGCTCGGCGGTGCCCGAGGACTGGATGTTCACGGCGGCTACCCTCAGGGGCCGGCGCGGCGAGCGGGACGAGATCGCGCGGCGCATGGCCGAGATCGAGGCGGCCCGCGAGGAGTCCCAACCGCTGCGCAGCCGAACCGGCGGCAGCACCTTCAAGAACCCACCCGGCGCATCGGCCTGGGAACTGATCGAGAAGGCCGGGTGCCGGGGGCTCAGGCGCGGCGGCGCCGCGGTTTCGGAAAAACACTGCAACTTCCTCGTCAACACCGGAACCGCCACGGCCGCCGATCTCGAAGGGCTCGGCGAAGAGGTGCGGCGGCGGGTCTTCGAGGCGACGGGCGTGCGACTCGAGTGGGAAATCCGCCGCGTCGGGGTGCCGGCGGGACCGGCCGGACCGGAGCAAGTCCAGGGGGGCGCGTCATGACCAAGCATGTGGCGGTTGTCATGGGGGGCTGGTCGGGCGAGCGCGAGATCTCTCTGGTGAGCGGCGCGGCCGTCAGCGGCGCCCTCAAGGCGGCCGGCTATGGGGTCACCACCATCGACATGGGCCGCGACATCGGTGCGCTTCTGCCGCAGCTCAGTCCCCGGCCCGATGTCGTGTTCAACATGCTCCACGGCCGCTACGGCGAAGACGGCTGCTTCCAGGGCCTGCTGGAACTCATGCAGATCCCCTACACCCATTCCGGCGTGCTGGCCTCGTCCCTGGCGATGAACAAGCCGATGGCCAAGCGCCTGTTCACGCAATCGGGGGTCCCTTGCCCCGAGGGCCAGGTCGCAAGCCGCGACGAGGTGCTCGCCGACGACCTGCTGCCCCGCCCCTATGTCGTCAAGCCGGTGAACGAGGGATCCAGCCTCGGCGTGCGCATCATCACCGAGGACGATCCCGAACGGCCCTTTGAAGGGACTTCCTGGCCTTACGCCGAGGACGTGTTGGTCGAGCGGTTCGTTCCTGGGCGCGAGATCACGGCTGCGATCATGGGCGAGCGCGCGCTCGGCGCGATGGAACTCCGCCCACCCGCCGGCGGCTTCTACGATTACGAGGCCAAGTACTCGGAGGACAAGGAGACGGCGGCCGAACACGTGCTGCCGGCGCCGCTGCCGCCCGCGGCCTACGAAGAGGTGCTCCGCCTCGCCCTTCTCGCCCACCAGACCCTCGGCTGCCGCGGGGTAAGCCGCGCCGATTTCCGCTACGACGACACCCAGGTCACGGACCAGGACGGAGGCTTCGGCGGGTTCTACCTGCTGGAGCTGAATACCCAGCCCGGCATGACGCCCCACTCGCTGGTCCCGGAGATCGCCGCCGCGGAGAACATCTCTTTCCAAGACCTCGTCGTTTGGCTGGTGGAGAACGCGAGATGCGACCCGTGACCTGGCGCGATAGGGGCGGGAAGGCGCGGACCCGTCGTCGCTTGGCGGGCCTTCCCGGTTCGCCACGCGGCGCCCGGCGCCGGCGCGCGAGGCAACGCTGGCTCGGCGCTGCGATCCTCTGCGGTGGGGTGGGCGTCGCTGCGGTCGTCATCGCCACGCCGGTCTGGCTGTGGCAGTCGGGCCGGGTCGCTCAGGCCGCCGATCAGCTCTACGCGAAGGCGCTGGCCGTATCCGCCGAGAATGGCCTCGTGGTGCGCAACGTGCTGTGCGAGGGCCGCCTCGAGACCTCCCGCGCCGCCATCCTCGATGCGCTGGGCGCGAGGCACGGACAGCCCATTCTGGCTTTCGACCCGGGAGATGCGAAGGAGCGGCTCGAATCGCTCGCCTGGGTTCGCGCCGCCGCGGTGGAGCGGCGCTTGCCCGACACCGTCCTCGTTCGCCTTGTCGAACGTCGGCCTCTGGCGCTGTGGCAGCGCGAGGGGCGGCTGGTGCTCGTCGACGAGCAGGGGGTCGTGCTCCAGAGCCACGGCGGCGAGCGGTTCGCGCACCTTCCCCTGATCGTGGGAGCGGACGCCCCCCGCCACGCCCCGGCACTCTTCGCCATGCTCGCCAAGGAGCCGGCGCTCGAGTCCCGGGTGGCGGCTGCGGTCCGGGTCGGCGGACGGCGCTGGAACCTGCGGCTCGACAACGGCATCGACGTGCGTCTTCCGGAGGAGCGGGCGGACGCCGCATGGCGGCGGCTCGCCGACCTCGAACGTCGTCACGGGCTTCTCGGACGCGACGTGATCGCGGTGGATTTGCGCATTCCCGACCGGCTGGTGGTCCAGATGCGGCCGGCGGCGGTCGAGCGCGCCCGCGATCCGGGCCGAAGCATGTGACGGCGCGGGGAGAACGGCCCCGCGGCGCGGCCGGCTGGATGAGAGAGAGGAAAAGACCTTGAAGACGCGGCGCGACCTGATTGCGGCTCTCGACGTGGGCACGACCAAGGTCTGCTGTTTCGCGGCGCGGACCCAGCCGGAGCTGAGCGTCATCGGCATCGGGCACCACGCCTCCAGCGGGCTGCGGTCGGGGACCATCGTCGACATGGACGCCGCGCGAGACTCGATCGTGCGGGCCGTCCACGCCGCCGAGCAGATGGCTGAAGAGACCGTGCGCAACGTCATCGTCAACGTCTCCAGCGGCGGCCTCTCCTCGCAGACCCTCGGCGTGGAGCTCTCCATCGCCGGGCACGAGGTCGGCGACGGCGATTTGAGAAGGATCCTGAACCAGGGCCGCCACCACTTCGAACGGGAGGACCGGGAGATCATTCACTCCATCCCCGTGGGCTTCAGCATCGACGGCAGCCGCGGGATTCGCGATCCCCGCGGCATGTACGGCGAGCGCCTCGGCGTCAACGTGCACCTGGTCACCGCCGCTTCGGGACCGGTTCGGAACCTCGCGAACTGCGTCGGCCGCTGCCACCTCGACATCGAAAGTTTCATCGTTTCGCCCTACGCCTCCGGGCTCGCCTGCCTCGTCGAGGACGAGATCGATCTCGGCGTCACCTGCGTGGACATGGGCGGCGGCACCACCACCATCGCCATCTTCTTCGACGGCAACGTCGTCTGCACGGACAGCGTGCCCTTGGGCGGCGGGCACGTGACCAGCGATATCGCCCGCGGGCTGTCGTGCTCGCTTACCCACGCCGAGCGCATGAAAACGCTTTACGGCAGCGCCGTCTCGTCGCCCTTGGACGACCAAGAAAGCATCGACGTCCCCCTGATCGGGGACAACGCCCACGCGCAAGCCAACCACGTGCCCAAGTCGCTGCTCAACGGCATCATCCAGCCGCGCGTCGAAGAGACCTTCGAATTGGTCCGCGACCGGCTCGAGGCCAGCGGCCTCAACAAGATCGCCGGCCGCCGCGTGGTGCTGACCGGCGGCGCCAGCCAGCTGCAAGGCATCCGGGATCTCGCGGCGCAGATCCTCGACAAACAGGTCCGCCGGGGGCGGCCGATCGGCATACGCGGCCTGGCGGAGGCCACGGGCGGGCCCGCCTTCTCCACCTGCGCCGGGATGCTGGCCCACGCCGTCAAGACCCTGTCCGACTCGCACATGGCGGCGCGCGGCCTACTGGAGGAGCCAAGCGGCCTCGTCGGCCGGCTTGGTCACTGGATCCGTGAAAACCTTTAACCGAAGAGCCCAAAGCCACGACCGCGGGCGCGTCGCGGCAAGGGGGAACTCCAACCATCCGCCGGGGCAGGGGCCCGGCGAGCGACGGTCGCAACCAATAAACCGGAGGCTATCATGACCATCAAACTGACCATGCCAGAGACGATTTCGGAGCTGAAACCCCGCATCACCGTCATCGGCGTCGGCGGGGCCGGCGGCAACGCGATCAACAACATGATCCGGTCCAGCCTGGAGGGCGTCGAATTCGTGGTCACGAATACGGACGCCCAGGCCCTCTCTCAGTCGCTGGCCGAGCGGATCATCCAGCTCGGAGCCAGCATCACCCAGGGGCTTGGCGCGGGGTCGAGGCCCGACATCGGCCGCGCAGCGGCGGAAGAGAACATCGACGATATCCTCGAGCACCTTTACGGCAGTCACATGGTGTTCATCACCGCCGGCATGGGCGGCGGAACCGGCACCGGGGCCGGGCCTGTGATCGCGCGCGCCGCGCGCGAGCAGGGGATTCTCACCGTCGGCGTCGTGACCAAGCCTTTCCAATTCGAGGGCGTCAAGCGCATGCGGGTGGCCGAGGCCGGGATCGAAGAGCTGCAACAGTTCGTCGACACCCTGATCGTCATTCCCAACCAGAACCTGTTCCGGGTCGCCAACGAGAAGACCACCTTCGCCGACGCGTTCAAAATGGCCGACGACGTGCTGTACTCGGGCGTGCGGGGGGTCACCGACCTCATGATCATGCCCGGGCTCATCAACCTCGACTTCGCCGACATCCGCTCGGTGATGACGGAGATGGGCAAGGCGCAGATGGGGACCGGTGAGGCCGAGGGCGACAAGCGCGCCATCGATGCCGCCGAAGCCGCGATCTCCAACCCGCTGCTGGACGACGTGTCGATGAAGGGCGCCCGCGGGGTGCTCATCAACATCACCGGCGGACCGGACATGACTCTCTTCGAGGTGGACGAGGCCGCCAACCGAATCCGCGAGGAGGTGGACTCGGAGGCCAACATCATCTTCGGCGCCACTTTGGACGACACGCTCGAAGGGCGGATGCGCGTCTCTGTGGTCGCCACCGGCATCGACGTCGATGCGGCCGCGGCCCCGAGACCCAGCACGGTCAGCCTGCTCTCCGAGCACCGGCGCGCGGTCGAGCGTGACAGCGCCGCCCCGTCGCCGGGCGCGGCCCGGGCCTTCTTCGGTTCGCTCGGGGCGACCGCGCAGGCCGCGGCGCCGGTCGTCGCGATCCAGCCCGAGGAGGAGGCTGCGCCGGACGAGACGACCGATCCGCCAGCGGCAACGGCGGAGCCGCAAGAGGAGCCCGTGGCGGCCAAGCACAAGGTGCTGCCCCACCTGCCGTTCATCGCCCCTCCGCCCGCCGAGCCCGCCCGCACGGCGGAGACCGTCTCGGGCGCGAAAACCGCGGCCGAACCCGAGCCCTTCGCGGCCGCGGCCATGGCCAACGGCGCCGTCGACCCGGCCAAGGCCCGCAGCCGCATCCGAGGTCCCAGCCTGCTCAAGCGGATGACCGGAACCGGGCGTGCGCGCAAGGCGGAGCTGGAGCGGCGGCTGCAACCGCCCAACGAGGCGTCGCAGCCCGAGTTCCCCGAGCACGGTCCGATCGAGAGGCCGGCGCCGCCGCCGAATCACGACGACATCCTCGACATTCCGGCGTTCTTGCGCCGTCAGGCGAATTAGGAGACGCAGGAAGACAGGCCTCCGCAAGTCGAAGTCGCGGCGTAACATTCTGTAACAAAGTGTGATTTGAGTGCCCCGAAAGGAAATTGTTAAACATCCCTAGGGGCACTACTTTCCAGCGATAAGTCTCCAATGAGAAAACGGGAGGCGATGGCTACATCTTCACTTTCCAGGGGGCGTTCCCATAATGCTGCCGAAGCGGACGCCGTGATCCGCCAACGGACCCTCAGGAGCCCGATCCGGTGCAGCGGAACCGCGCTGCATTCCGGAAGCAAGGTTTCCATGATCTTGCATCCGGCGGAACCCGATACCGGCATCATATTCAAACGCGTCGACATCGCCGGCGGAGGAGCCGAAATCCCTGCCGACTGGAGGCACGTCACCGAGTCCCGCCTGTGCACGGCGATCGGCAACGGCGACGGCGTCTCGGTGGCGACGGTGGAACACCTTATGGCGGCGCTCGCCGGCTGCGAGATCGATAACGCGCTCATCGAAATGAATGGCGGCGAGATCCCGGTCATGGACGGCAGCGCCGAGCCATTCGTGTTCCTCATCGAGTGCGCCGGCGTGATCGAGCAGGACGCGGTCCGCCGCGGCATCCGCGTGCTCAAGCCCATCAGCGTCCGCGAAGAGTCGCGGAGCGTTTCGCTGTCCCCGGGGGAGGGCTTCTCGATCAGTTTCCAGATCGAGTACGACAGCCCGGCCGTGGCCCGCCAGGAATGTTTCTTCCGCTTGGTGAACGGCGTGTTCAAGTCCGAAATCTGCCGCGCCCGGACCTTCGGCTTCTTGGATGAGGTCGACGACCTCCGCGCCGCCGGCCTCGTCCAGGGCGGTTCGCTCGACAACGCCGTAGTGGTGAGCGGCGACGAGATCCTGAACCAAGACGGGCTGCGCTATCACGACGAGTTCGTCCGCCACAAGGTGCTGGACGCTATCGGCGACCTGTATCTCGCGGGCGCCCCCCTCGTCGGCCACTTTCACGGGGTCCAGGCCGGCCACACCCTCACTTGCCGCTTGCTCGAGGCCCTGTTCGCCGATGATGAGGCGTGGTGCTTCACCGAGCTCGATCCGGCCGAGTTTTCCGCCGCCCGGGGAGACTGGGGCCCGGGCGTTCTCTCGGCGTCCGCCTAATCCCGGCATTCCACCACTAACGCCTAGCTCGCTCCGCCTTTCGGTTCGCGAACGGGGCCATCACGGCCTTGGTCCGGGCGACGACCTAGTGGATCGGCGCCAAGCCGTGATATATTCCCGCCGGAGGCGATCTCTGGCTTACGATCCGATGCCGATGCGATTGCGGCCGGCCAAGGCCGGCTCAAACCGGATTCCGGCCACGTGCTTCGCCGCGGTGCTCGCGGCGAGCGGGTTTCTTTTGTCCGCGTGCAGCAACGGCGACGAAGAGGTCGTCTACGTCGAGCAACCCGTCACCACGCTTTACAACGATGCGATGGACGAGTTGATGGCCGAAAGCTACGAGCCGGCCGCGGAGATGTTCGACGAGGTGGAACGCCAGCACCCTTATTCGGCCTGGGCGACCAAGGGGCAGCTCATGGCCGCCTTCGCCTATTACAAGAAGTCGAGCTACCCCGAGGCGGTGGTGACGTTGGACCGGTTCATCCAGCTCCATCCCGCGCACGCGCACGTGGCTTACGCTTATTACCTGAAGGCGCTTTGCTACTACGAACGGATCACGGACGTCGCGCGCGATCAGAAGACCACGGAACGGGCCAGGGACGGCTTCGAAGAGGTGATGACCCGTTTTCCCGACACCGCATACGCAGCCGACGCCGGGCGCAAGCTGGTGCTCATCCGCGA
>JAZGAE010000102.1:0-24628 GCA_036475545.1 Alphaproteobacteria bacterium | reverse complement strand
CACCCTGGTCCTCCAGCTGATCGGCGAGTAGGAGCGGCGCCCCGCGCAACGGACCTCGGCGGCAGGCGCAGGATCACGCAGTCCGGGTGCCGGCTGAGCTGCCGCCGGTTGGCCGAACCGCCTGGGTTCAGGCGCTTTCGCCGCCGTAGGCGGCGCGCCCGCAAGCACAGCGTGAGCTCACCCACCTCCGGTCACTTGAGCAGCCGGTTGCGGATCATCCAGGAGATCCCGTGGCTCCAGGTTCGATCGGTGTTGCCCCGTATGTCCACGCTGTGGGCCTCCACGAGCTCGCCCGTGGCGGCGTCGCGGATGTACACGTTGAAGTTGAGGATGAGGTTGCTGACCTTCTGCACGGTGCCGGCGATGGAGAGGTCCGCGCCCAGCGCGGCGGCGATATCGGCCTCGCAGCCGTTGCAGTCATGGAAGTAGCCGCCGGCCGCAAGCTCGGCCATTCGCTTGTCTTCGAGTGCGCTTATCGCACCCATGTCCACGACCTCGTAGCGGTCCGACTCATTGAGCCTGCGCCGCAAGATGTCGGTGATGAGGTCGAGGCGCGCCTCTTCGCCCCTGGGCGGGCCGCCGCTGGTGTCGATGAGCTCGAACCTGAACACGGCGACCTTCTTGGGCGGCTCCCCCGCGGCCGCCGCCGAGGCGGCCAGAATTGCCAGGGCGATGGCAGCCGAAATCATGCATTTGGGGGAAGGCACAGTCTCAGTCTCGTGACATTCCTTTCGGGAAAGGCCCGCCTGGCCGTGACGCAAGCCGCGCGCCTGCGCGCCGATCCCGCTCACTCGGCGTGCTGGAACCGGTGGGGCGCGCCGAAGTCGCCCACGTACAGGGTGTGGCTGACGAGGCCGGTTCCGGGCCGCCACAGGTGCAGATGGAAGGCCGGGGGCTCGGCGATCCAGCTTGCGGGGGCCTCCGGATGCAACTCGAGCGCCACCTGGAAGGCCGTGCTCGGCCCGATCGAGACGAAAGTGCCGAACCGGCGCACCTGGATCGGCCGGTGCACGTGCCCGCACAGGATCCGCTCCACCTGGGGGTGGCGCGCGACGACGGCGCCCAGGTCCTCGGCGTCGGCGCAGTTCATCTCGTCCATGTGGACGATGCCGGTCTCGAAGGGGGGATGATGCATGAGGATCACCGTCGGTCGGTCGGGGGCCTCGGCGAGCCGGGCCGCGAGCCAGTCCAGCTGCTCCGCGCCGACGCGCCCGCCGGGCTCGCCGGGGATCACGGTATCGAGCGCGATGAAGCGGAGTGGATAGTCGTCCAGCACGTAGTTGAGCAAACGGCCGCGGCGCGGCAGGTAGTCGTGGTGCCTGAACGCCCGGCGCATCGCCTCGCGCTCGTCGTGGTTGCCGGGAATGAGGTAGATCGGCATGGCAAGGGGCTCGAGCAAGTCCCGGAGGTACTCGTATTCGTCCTCGGTGCCCCCGTTGACCAGGTCGCCCGTGAGCACCGCCACGTCCGGGGCGGGGCTGAGCCCGTTTATGCGGGCGACGCAGGCGGCGAGGCATTGGCCCGTGTCCATGCCATTCAAGCGTGGCGCCCCGCGCGCCCTCACGTGCATGTCGGTGACCTGTGCGATGATCATGGGACCCTCGTCCTCTCCCTGGAACCGATCGCCGGGCTCGGGCCCGGGGCGCCGTTTTCATCCGTGGGCATGGCTGGGGCGACCGTTGAAGAGGCCTACTCTTCGTAAGCGACGAGCGCGGAAAACGGCACGTCGAGCTTGGAGCGGCCGTCGAGGAAGGTGAGTTCGATGATGCAGGCCGCGGCCCGCACGTCGGCGCCCGCCTTGCGGAACAGGTTCACCGTCGCCGCCATGGTTCCCCCGGTCGCCAGCAGGTCGTCGAGGATGACCACCCTTTGGCCCGGCTCCACCGCGTCGGCCTGGATCTCGATGGCGTCGGTGCCGTATTCGAGGTCGTAGGTGTGGGATATGGTCTCGCCGGGCAGCTTTCCCTTCTTGCGCACCATGATGAAGCCGCAACCGAGCTTGAGGGCCAGCGGCGCCGCCACCAGAAAACCTCGCGACTCGATCCCGGCCAGGATGTCCGGCTGGTAGCGAATGAGTTCCCTGGCCATCCGCCCCATCGTCACCTGCCAAGCGTCGGGGTGGCTCAGCAGGGTGGAGATGTCATAGAAGAGGATGCCCTGTTTGGGAAAGTCGGGGATGGCGCGGATGTGGTCCTTGATGTCCATGCAAAGCCGCTGAAGCTGATGTTGCGCCCTCGGTGGCCCATGGTATCCTTCCGTCCCGGGCCAGGCAATCGCCCGCCGACGGGCACCTGGCCCGGGATCGATCGCTAAGGGGGGCTCCATCATCCGCGCTCTGCCGCTAGACCGCTCCCGCCCGCGGCCGGCCGATACCCCCCTGGGCCGGCTCTTCCCCTGGGCCGGCGCCGCCCGCAGTTGCGCCCGCCGCGTCCCGTCAAGCCAGAAAACCGCAAGGCATGCCGCATAGACACGCCGTAATCCTCTTGGTCCTGATCCTGGTCGGGGTGATCGGCGGCATTTACTCGGGCTGGGTCTGGGGCGATGAGATGACGAGGGTTGCCTGGCTCGGCAAGCTGTTCCTGGACGCCCTCAAGATGATGATCATCCCCCTCGTGTTTGCGGCCATCGTCAGCGGCGTCGCCTCCCTCGGGGACGTCCGCAAGCTCGGCCGCCTCGGGGGGATTACGCTGGTCTATTTCGTCTCCACCACCGCCATTGCGGTGTTGATCGGGCTCATCCTCGTGAACCTGATTCAACCCGGGGTCGGCCTGCAGTTCGAGACGGCCGGCCTGGCGCCGGAGGTCCTCGCGAGGAAGGACGTCGGCGCCACCGACATTCTGTCCTCCCTGATCACGCCCAACCTCGTGGCGGCGGCCGCCGAGACCCAGCTTCTGCCGCTCATCGTCTTCGCCATCGTGTTCTCCGCCGCCCTCACCACTCTGGGCAGGGTCGGCGAGCACGTCATCGCCTTCTTCAACGGGTTCAACGAGGCGATGATGAAGATGGTGACGTGGCTCATGTACTTCTCGCCGGTGGGCATCTTCGCCCTGGTCGCGGCGAGGCTCGGCCAGGCGGGCGGCGGCGAGGCCTTCATGAGCGAGATCCAGGCCGTGGGCCTTCACATCGCGACGGTGTTGAGCGGCCTCGCCGTGCAATTCGTGGTGCTGGCGCTGATCCTGGTCTTCATTGCCGGGCGCGGGATGGACTACTTGGTCGGCCTCCTGCGCGCCCTGTTGACCGCGTTCGGTACGGCGAGCTCGTCCGCCACCCTTCCGGTGACCATGGAATGCGCGCGCGAAAAGCGGATCGACAAGCGCGCGGTCAAGTTCGTCCTGCCGCTCGGGAGCACGGTCAACATGAACGGCACCGCGCTCTATGAGGCGGCCGCCGTCATGTTCATCGCCCAGGCCTACGGGATCGAAATGGGAATCGGTCAGCAGACCGTCGTCTTCATCACCGCGACGCTGGCCGCCATCGGCGCCGCCGGCATTCCCGAGGCGGGGCTGGTTACGATGGTGATCGTTCTCAATGCGGTGGGCCTGCCGCTCGAGGGCATCGGGCTGCTGCTTTCCGTGGACTGGTTCCTCGACCGTTTCCGCACCTCGGTCAACGTCTGGGGCGACGCGGTAGGCGCCGCCGTCGTCGACCGCCTCCTTCCCCCGCCGAAAGAGTACGCGCTGGCCGCGGCGCCGGCCTAGTCGGGCGCTGGCTGCTGCCAAAGGGTGCGCCCGAGGCCCATACGCGGGCCCCCGCGGGGCCGAGCTGGTCGAAAAAAATGGGTGGGCAACGTGTCCGTCGCCCACCCCCCAAGTTCCGGCTGATGCCGGGGGTTAAAAACCGGTTCGATATTCCTCGGGCAGGAACATCATGTAATCCTGCTCTTCCGCGACGGCGCCATGGCACTCGACGCAGAACTCCATCTTTTTGGATCCTTTGCCCTTGGTCGTCCCGAAGACGCTGCCGTCGGGCATGATCATGGTGAAACGCCAGTTCCCGCCGGCCGGGCTGAAGCCCTTGCCCATCTTCTCCATGAGGAAAAGGGGCCCCAGCACGGCCTGCCCGTTCGGCCTCACCGAAAAGCTGTTCTTGGCGAGCACGGACCCAGCCGGCATGACGCCGGCTTTTTCGAACTTGCCGTAAGCCTTGGCAGTCTTGTTCGCGGTGTTGTTGACGTAGCGCCCGCCATGGGTGGCCGAGACATAAGGCGCCGTGTTGTAGCGGGGCCAGTCGAAATGCCTGGTCGCCGCCCGGTGGCCCGACTTGGCATAGGCCGCCCGCATTTCCTTGATCAGGCAGCCGTAAAGGGTCGCTGCCTCGTCCGCGGTGATCTCGGCCGCCGCCGCGGCGCCGCACGGCCCGCACGGGTTCTTGGCCGCGCAGGGGTTGCACGGGTTCTTGGCCGCGCACGGGTTCGCCGCACACGGCCCGCATGGGCTCTTCGCCGCGCAGGGTGCGCACGGGCCACAGGGCGCGCACGGGCTCTTGGGCGCACACGGTCCGCATGGATGCGGAGCGGCCTTGGCAAGGCGCGGCACGTAACAGTCACTGCCCATCCCGCCAGCCGCTGCGCCGCAAGGACCACATGGGCCGCAGGGTCCGCAAGGGGCGCATGGGTTCTTGGCCGCGCACGGATTGCACGGGTTCTTGGCCGCGCAGGGATTGCACGGGTTCTTGGCCGCACACGGGTTGCACGGGTTCTTCGCGGCGCACGGGTTCGCCGCAAGCTGCGTGGCATTCCCGATCTTGATGGTGATCGCTTCCCCGGTGACAGCCACTCCGACTCCGACCATGAGCGGCAGTACGGTTCCGTACAGCAGCCTTGCTTTCAGGGGCTTCATCTTTATCTCCCGAACGAATGTATTTTTGTATAAGAGGCACTCGGCGCGCTGTGTGGAATTAGATTAAATCCATGTCCTGACGTTGCGAAGTAACGTTACTTCACGTGTTTGTGACCGGTTCGCAGGTGCCGTCGACCAAGGCGCCGAATGACGAGGAATTCCGCGCCCGTGGCCGTCCCCGGGCTCTTGCGGCTCGCGCTTGCGCCATGGTTTGATAGCCGGCCGCCGGTTGACCGCCGGTCCCCGTTGCCTCAAATGGACAGTCGTGAAGGATTTTAGTCGCACCCCGCGGGAGCAACTCGAGAAGATGGCGGCCGCCGGAGAGACGGCGCTCGAGAGCGTGCGGGTGCTCAACAACACCGGCGACAACATCGTCGGCGAGTTATTGCGGGGGCAAGGCACCTTCTGTGAATGGAACCACTACCCCGAGGGCGACGTCTACGACCGCGGGACCCACTCGCAGTACTACTACCACGCCCATCCCAAGGATAAGCGGCCGGGTGAGCACGGGCACTTCCACACCTTCTTGAGGCCCAAGGGCATGCCGCCGCGGCTAGAACCGCTGCCGATCCCCGGCTACGAGCCGCCCAAGGGCGAAAACGACGCGCTTTGCCACCTGATCGCGATCTCGATGGACCCGAAGGGGTTGCCGATCGGCCTCTTCACCACCAACCGCTGGGTCACGGGCGAGACCTGGTACACGGCCGACGACGTGCGCACCATGCTGGAGTGCTTCGCCATCGACCACACCCGCCCGTCGTGGCCGGTGAACCGCTGGGTCACCGCCATGGTCCGCCTGTTCCGGCCGCAGATAGAGGACCTCTTGGGGGAGCGCGACGAAGCCGTCGCGACGTGGGCGGCGTCCCACCCAGAGGTCGACGTGTACGAAGACCGCCACCTCGAGGTCACCTCAAGACTGGGGATCTCGGTGGACGACCAGATCCGCCGGATTCAGGCCGCCCTCGAGAAGACGGCATGAAACGAGCACGTCGCCCGCCGCCGCCTCCGGGCCGCGGAGAGCAACGGGCCGCGGCTTTCATCGCCAGCCGTGGCCAGGATTAAGCGAGATACGGCGGCCTTGAGCGCCCGACGGGCGGCGCGCCCGCGTTACTCGCTCGTCGCTTCCTCGAGGTAGGAGATGAGGTCGGCCCGGTCCTCGGCGTTCTTGACCGGCTTGGCCAGGATCATCTTCGTGCCCTTGACCATCGCCTTGGGGTTCTGAACCCACTCGTCCATGGTTTCCTCGTTCCAGACGATGCCCGACTCCGAGAGCGCCTTGGTGTATTTGAAGCCGTCGGCGTTGGCCGCCTCCTGGCCCCAAACCCCCGCGAGGGTGGGTCCGACGCCGTTCTTGCCTGGCTTGAGTTTGTGACAGGCGAAGCACAAATGCTTCTTGAACAATTTCTTGCCCTCGTCCGCGTCTCCCGCAAAGGCCGGGCCGGCGGCCACGAGAGCGGCGGATGCCAGCGCCAGGGCCAGAAACTTGCCTGTTGCCATGTGAGTCTCCCCTGAAGGTGTGCCTGTTCGGGCCGATGGGTGGGCGCATTATGCATAGCCGTGATAGGGGCTGCAACCACGGACGCCGCCGCAACCCTTTGCGCCCGGCGCGTCACCGCCGCCCCGGCGGCGCGTTTTGCGGACGCGCGCTATACGCCCCGGGAATAAACCGCGCGGCCCCCCGTCGCGCGGGGTGGCCGCCTACCCGGGGCCCGGATTTTAGCCGATTTAAGAATGTGCCGATTTAAGAATGTATTAACGGGTACGAGCGCAAATTGGGGCCGAGTCCGCGATGCAGACGGGCACCGCGGCGTTCCCGGCCGGGTCCGGGGGAATCGTTAATGACGTGGCTTGGCACCGGAATCCGATGACCGACAGACTGACCGAGGCGGACGTCAGCCGCCTTCTTTCCAACTCCTCGGCGCAGGTGCGGGCGCAAACCGCGGTCAAGATCGCCACCGAGTTCGATGGCGGGGCTCTCACGCTGCACGAGCGCTTGATCGCGGAGGACATCATCCGAAAGATGGTGAAGGACGCGGAGGTTCTGGTCCGCGAGGCGCTCTCCAACCATCTCAAGGAGTGCGACGAGCTCCCGCACGACATCGCCGCGTCGCTTGCCCGGGACGTGGACGCGGTGGCGCTCCCCATGCTCCAGTTTTCGGACGTGCTCACGGACGCCGATCTGGTCGAGATCGTGCGGACCCAAAGCCCGATGAAGCAGATGGCCGTCGCCCAGCGCGAGACGGTCTCGTCGGAGCTGGCCGACGCCCTCGTCAAGACCGAGCGGGAGGACATCGTTGCCGCGGTGGTGAGCAACGAGGGCGCCGACCTCTCGGAGCGGTCGCTGCAAAAGGCCCTGGACAAGTTCGGCTCCAGCGACGCGGTCAAGTCCCCGATGGTGCGCCGCGGGAGACTCCCCATAACCGTGGCTGAGCGCTTGGTCACGCTGGTTTCCGAAGCCATGCAGGAATACCTGGTGACCCATCACGAGCTTGCGGGCGCCGTCGCCAGCGACCTGATCCTGCAAAGCCGCGAGCGCGCGACGATGAAGTTGCTCTCGGAAGAGTCGGACGAATTGGACGTCGAGCGGCTCGTCGGCCAGCTCAAGGCCAACGGCAGGCTCACGCCCACCATCATCCTGCGCGCGCTGTGCATGGGCGACATCGCGTTTTTCGAGGCCAGCCTCGCGACGTTGGCCGAGGTCCCCATCACCAACGCCCGGATGCTGATCCACGACGAGGGCTCGCTGGGCCTCGAGGCGCTCTACGACAAGGCGAACCTGCCGAAGATCCTGTTTCCGGCCATGCGCACCGCCATCGAGGTCCTTCGGGAGACCGACTTCGACTGCGGCCCGAACGACCGCGACCGGTATAAATGCCGGGTGCTGGAGCGGATCTTGACCCAGTTCGAGAGCATAGGCACGATCGGCTCGGACAACCTGGACTACCTCATGAGCAAGCTCGGCAAACTGGGCGCAGCCGCCGCTTAGGCCCGCCTGACCTCGCCGGCCCGTCGGCGACCCGAGCACGCTTCCCGCGCGAAGGGCCCCCTCCTTAACCGTCTTTTCGGCGCGCGCCGGCGCCGCCGCGGCGCGGCGGTCGATGCCAACTCTGACCCGGCGAGAGGTTTTCGGGCGTCTCGGGGCGGCCAAGCGCGCCGCTCAGCCGGCGTCGCCTTGGCCTTGCACGGCGAGGGGAAGGGTGACGATGAAGCGGCTTCCCTGGCCCGGCGCGCTCTCCAGCGTGATGTCGCCGCCCATGAGCGCGGCCATGTGGCGGGCGACGGTGAGGCCGATCCCGGTGCCTTCCTGGGTGCGCGTGAAGATCCCTTCGTGGATCTGGTTGAAACTCTCGAAAACCGCCTCTTGCTTTTCGGGCGGAATGCCGATGCCCGTGTCCCACACGGTGATGTCGAGCATGCCCTCGGCCCCCGGGGAAACGTCGAGGCCGACCGCGCCGCGCTCGGTCGTGAACTTGATGGCATTGCTCAGGAGGTTGGTGAAGATCTGTTCCGTCCTCTCAGGATCGACATCGAGCACCCAGTCCTCGTCGACGCGCACCGCCGACGTGTCGATCCGTT
This sequence comes from Alphaproteobacteria bacterium, assembly GCA_036475545.1. Taxonomy (GTDB): domain Bacteria; phylum Pseudomonadota; class Alphaproteobacteria; order DATDPM01; family DATDPM01; genus JAZGAE01. Next base: position 16,214 of record JAZGAE010000102.1, on the reverse strand, counting down.
TTTCTTCGGCGCGGGCCGCGACCTGGGTCAGGGACCTGTCGATCACGTCCTTGAGGGCGGTGGGCTCGACGGACAGGGTGACCCCGTTGTTCTCGGCGTTGGCGACGTCCAGGATGCCGTCGATCTTGGCGAGAAGGTGCTTGGCGGCGTCGATGATCTCCCTGACGTAGGATCCGTATTTGGGAGGCAGGTCGCCGAAGGTGTTGAGCACCATCACTTCGGCGAAGCCGATGATGGCGTTGAGCGGCGTGCGCAGCTCATGGCTCATCGCGGCGAGGAATTCGCCCTTTACCTTGCTGGCCGCCAGTACCTTGTCGAAGGCCGCCTCCAGTTGCAGGTTCTTGTTCTTGAGCTCCTCGAGCATGGCCTCGAGATCGCGCTTCGATCGGCGCGCCGTTTCCTCGGCGACGTGGCGCGCGGTGATGTCGGTGCCGGTGCCGCGATAGCCGGCGAGCCTGCCGGACTCGGGGTTGAACACCGGGACCCCGCTGAGGTGGATGCGCCGCGCCGCGCCCTCGTGGTCGCGGATTTCGAACAGCCTGTTGCGGAACGGCCGCGACTGCTCGAAGACGCCGCGGCCCTCGACATGGTTGCCGTCGCCATCCCGGAAACCTCCGACCTCGAGCAGCTCGCGCCCGACGAGAATGGACGGCGGGTGGCCCAGCGCCTCCGTGATGCGGTCGGACATGAAAGTGATCCGGCCTTCCGAGTCGGTCTCCCAGACCCAGTCCGAGGTCGAGCGGATCACGTCGTCGAGCCGGGTCTGGCTTTCCCTGGCCTCGTCCAACGCGAGGGTTTGGTGCGTGATGTCGTAATACATCCCCGCGACGGCGACGAGATCGCCGGCGCGGTAAACGGGAAAGTGATGAGCCTTGAAATGCTTGGTGCAAGCGGCGAAGTTGACCCGCTCGGCGCGGATTTTCCGCTTGCCGGTTCGGCTGACTTCCTCGATGACCGATTCGAGCGTCTCCGGCAGCGGCAACGATCCGCCTTCGGCGCGGGCCGGCTCGAGGACGACGTGATTGTAAATGTCGCGGTATAGGTCGTTGATGTACAGGCGCTTGGACTCGAGGTCGAAGACGTAGATGGCGAGGCCCGAGTGCTTCAGCAGCTCCTGCACCACGTTCCCCAGCGCGTCCGGGACGCCGAGGCTGAGGGCCCCCCTCTTGGTGCTGGGGCGTCCGCCCCTTTGGGTTGCTGGAAGAATCGGGATCACAATCCCTCTATTCCCTGTCATCGGCCATCCCCCGAACCGTTGCGCCCCCCGGCCAGGCTTGTCAACCCGCCGTCGAAGGCTTTGACCTTAACCCCAGGCCGCGGCGCAAGCGAGCCCCGGCGGACCTGATCTGGTCGATTGTTGCGACGTAATCGGCGTTGAGCTGCCAGCAGCGCAGCGCCCCCACCGCCTCACTCTGCGACAGCGCGTCGAAGATTTTCAACATGTTGTCGAGCAGCCGCGGGTCGGTCACGCGCTCGCCGTCCCGGGCTTCACGGGTGAGCAGAAAGATCGACGAGAAGACCGCGCGGTCGAGGCTGGCGGCCCTGCAAAGCACGGTGAGACCCTCGCCGCCCGGATCGAACATGATGTGGCGGATGATGCCGACGTCGACATCCGCCATCTTCGCGAGCGCGACGGTGAAGGCCGCGATCCGTCCCCGCCGCAGGCACTGGATCAGGAACCTGCCGTCGAGCTTGCCCCTGTCCGCGAGTTCCGAGACCACGAATTCGGCGTCGGCGTATGTGGAGTGCTCGGAAGACACGGCGGCCTTCACCTTCGTGGTGGTGTCGTGGATGATGGTATCCAGCGTGGTCTCGTCCACTTTGTAGCTTTCGAGGATATACTCGCGCAGGGCCGCCGAGACCCACCAGAACATGCGGTGGGCGAGCGTCGCCGGCAGGTCCGGGCGGCGCAGCAGCGGCTGCTGGAAGGCGTCGACCCGCTGTGATTCGCTCACCAGATAGTTCATGGTCCGCTGCGAGATTTCCGCGTCGTGGTTCTTGAGCAGGGTTTCGATCACGTCCGTCTCGCCGGTGTCCACGAGGGCCTGAGCCACCTCCTCGCTCAGCGGTCCGCGTATGGCGACGGTCAGCCGGTGCTCATGGGTGCGGTGCTTGACGATCCCGAGAAGGTCGGCGTCGTCGAGCACGCCGCTGTGATGCAGAATGGGGTTGGCGATTTCGATCTCGTCGTTGGCCAGCGTGACGATCAGCTCGTGGGGCGCCTTCTCGTCCTTGGCCAAACGCTCAGCCAGGCTCCGGCGCACGGACATCTCGACGTCGTGAATGATCTGGCTCAGGATTTGGGCCATGAGCGACCGTTCCCGCTCGGTCAGGCGGCCTTCCGGTGAAAGGAACAGGTCCGAGATGTTCTCGAGAAGTATCCGCCGGCTTTCCGCCGACCTGTCGTGTGCGAGTTCCAGAAGTTGGCGCACGTCGACGTCGTTGTTTTCCGCGTTTGCCGTTCCGGCCATGACCGAGTCCTGTTTTCGCCGTCACTTCATGGGCCAAGACAAATAGAATCCGGCCGGCCCAATTCAGATTCCCCTAGCAGCGATTGAATGAAGGTCTTCGTTAGTTCGCGGAGTCTAGATTCGAACGGCTTCGAGTTTAATAAAGCGTTAAGAATTTGCAAACGGATTTTTGCGCGTGGCTTAAAAAAACTGGATGCGTTTTAAACATCATTTGCACTGTACTCTCCAGCCGGAGGCACACACAAGATTTTGTTGGTTTCGTCTGGCCCTGGTGCCACAGATTCCCGAAGAGAGACGTCCGAACATTTACTTCGAGTAGACTTGATGGTTGCGGCCATGCAACCCACGCGAGTCCCACGGGCCTGCGGTCGAGCACGACTGGATCGCTTGGGGCCGGGTCGCGGCGCGTCAGGCCCTTCGCCCGTACCGATTACTTGCCCAAGAGGCACGTACACCAACCGGGACCAAGCTCTCCTGTTCGCCGGATCGTCTCGCCGCGCTCTCGCCGCCGTCGCCGCTACGGCGGGCCCGCTCGGGACTCCAGCATGGGGGCTCAGGCCAAGCGTCGGTCACGCGGTCTTTTCCGCGAGCCCGTGATGGGGGTGGCGGCGGTCCGCCCGCTCGTTGCGCTTGCGCGCATACGTGATCGCGGCGCCCGGGTTTTCGTGCTTCACCTTCAGGGCCGCGATGAGGGCGTCCTCGGCTTCGACGGTCACGTGGTCGGATTTTCCGTCGACGACCATGCCAACCATATACTCCTGGATCATGACGGCACCTCGCTTGCCGCGCAGCTCCGGTCCGCTGTCCGCCGCAGCAATGCCTCGCTTGAGTGTTTCACATAGCTCCCATGTTTGCCAGTTCAGGCTTGGGTTAGGCGTCGGTTTCGAACGACGGTCTCAGCCGCCGCCGGGGCGCTCCGGAATTCCCGCGCCACACGCCAAATCCTCGTCACGAAAGGCCCGTTGCCAGCCGTGCGCCTCGAAGGTCGGCCCCCGAGAGCGTGGCGCGTACCAGCCTCGCGCGGCGCAGGTCGACCCCCTTGAGGTCGGCGTTGGCGAGGTCGGCCCCGCGGAGATCGGCCCGCTTTCCTCTCGCCTTCGCCGACTTCAGCCATTGTCCATGGGCGTCGAGGATCTCTCTGAGCGCCTCTGCCGGGACCGCTGATGACCGGTCGTTCATGTGACCGCGGGCGCCCTCGCCGTGGATCAGTCCTCCGTCGGCCCGCCCGCCTCCTTCCACGCCGGAAAACCTCCGGCGATATGCGCCACGTCCGTGAACCCCATGTCCATCAGCGTCTTCGCCGCGAGCACCGAGCGCCCGCCGGACGCACAGAACAGGACGAGCCGTCTGCCGCTCTGGAAGGCCTGGTCATGCATGGGTCCCTCGGGATCGGCGATGAACTCGAGGAACCCACGCGAGGCGTGGACCGCGCCCGGGATCGTGCCCGAAAGCTCCCGTTCCGCGGTCTCCCGAACGTCCACGAAAAGGACCATCGGATCGTTCACCAGCTTGAGCGCGTCCTGTGCGGACAATGTCTCGACGATGGCGTTCGCCTCGGCCAGCATCTTCTTGAATCCGTACGTGATCATGAATCTCAGCTCCCCATCTCGATGAGTCGCCTCGGGCAAAGTGTCGTGCGGCGACCCCGTTCCGGCCGCGGATCCGGTCGCGGCTGTCACAGGCTCCCCTTGCGCCACGGTGCCTCGATGCCGCCCCGATCCTTGGGCTCGACCGTCAGGCCGTCTGTTGGTCCGCCAATGCCTTCTCGACCAGGGCGCTGGCCTCAGGCGGGAGCTTCAATGCGAGCGCCGCCTGGTGGCCTTCCGGCGACATCTTCTTCCAGGTCTTGCGGACGATCTCGACGACCTTTTCCTCGTCGTGCTGGGTGGAGAAGTCCGCGAAGTAATGCTCGAGGAAGACGAGGCAGATCACGTCCTCGAGCGCCTGCACCTCGGGATCCAGCTTCAGCCGCTCCTTGCGCAGCAAGGATTGGACGCGGGCGATGGTGTCGTCGTCGTAGCCCGCCTCGGCGAGGATCTTGCCGGCCAGTTCGGCGTGGAAGTGCTGCAGGTCCTTGCGCCACTTGAGGTAGCCGATCCGGTCCTTGGGATAATCGCCGCGCGCGATCTCCCAACGCCTGATGTGCTGGCTGCGGGCGGCTAGCTTGAGCGCCTCCGAGGCGTCGGGCACGAGACGCTCCAGCCAACGCGTCATCTGCTGGGCGTAGAGCAGCTCCTTCGGGTGCTCCTGGCCCTCGGAGACCGCGACATTGGAGTCTTCGGCGTTGGCCGCGTCCATGGCGGCGATGGCCGCCTCGAACCGTGACTGCGAGGTCGCCATGCGCGTTTTCTCCTCGAGGCTGGGCCGCATAAAGACATCCCGGCGCGCCCGGCGCCGCGCGCGGGCCTTCGCCATCGGGCCCTTCCGGGGCTTCTCGGGTCCAACCGTGGCTGCCGTCAATATATCAGGTTCCACCGGCTGCGGCGAACCGCTCGCGCACTGGGGCAATCCGATCTGGACACGGCTCGACGGCGGCACCATCGAGATCCGGAAACCTTGAGGAGGCCAGAGCGGCGACGCCGCGACGCCGGGCAGGGGCCCCGGCATCCGCGCCCGGGCGCTAGCTACGCGCGAGCTACGCGACGAACCCGGGGCCGCAAAAGACCCGGCCCTTCGGGTTGCGCCGGGGCGGGCGCCCGCCCCGGCGCAACGCAGCCGATTCAACCTGACCGGATTATGCGCTAGACCTGGAAAGACTCGCCGCAGCCGCAGCGGCCCTTCTCGTTGGGGTTGTTGAAGACGAAGCCCGACTGCAGCTTGTCCTCGACGTAGTCGATCTCGCAGCCGATCAGGAACATGGTCGCCTTGGGGTCGACGAAGATGGTCACCCCCTTGTCCTCGACGACCTCGTCCATGGGGTCTTTTTCGGTGGCGTATTCCATGGAATAGGAGAGCCCCATGCATCCCTTGGTGTCCAGGCCGATTCTGAGACCGAGCGCGCGGCCTTCCGCGCGCGCGAGCAAATCCTTGGCGTGCTCCGCGGCGGCCTCCGTCAGGGTTACGATCTTGCCGGTCATTGCTTCAAGCCCTCCCGTCCCGGCTACATGAAACCGAGTTCGAGGCGCGCGGCCTCCGACATCTTATCCGGCGTCCAGGGCGGATCCCAGACGAGAGTGACCCTGGCGTCGCGAATGCCGTCGAGGCGCCGCAGCGTTTCCTCGACCATGCCGGGCATTGACCCCGCCACCGGGCAGCTCGGGGTGGTCAAGGTCATGGTGACCTCCACCCGCCCCTGGTCGGGATCGACATCGACATCATACACCAGACCGAGTTCATAAATGTTAACGGGGATCTCCGGGTCGTAAACGGTCTGGAGAGCCTCGATGACCCGTTTCGCGAGGCCGCCGCCGCCGATGCCCGGCCCGCCTGTAGCGGTGCCGGAGACGGTATCCCGCGGCTCCTCAGTGGCGCCCTCTTGCGTATCCTTGCGGTCTTCCATCCTCCGTCCTTCCCGCCCTGCATCATCGGCGCGCGATGCGGGGCTACTCGGTACTGACCTCCTCCGTCCTATCGTCGAGGGCTGCGGTCAACGTGTGCCAGGGGAGCGTGGCGCACTTCACCCGAACGGGAAACTGACGAACGCCTGCGAACGCCTCCAGCTTTTCGAGGTCGGGCCCGCCGTTCATGGCCCCCCCGTCCTCCTTGGTCAATAACGAGTGGAAGCGTGCGAACAGCGCCCGGGCGTCGGCCTCGGTCCTTCCCTTCACCGCCTCGGTCATCAGCGACGCCGAGGCCATGGAGATGGCGCAGCCGGAACCTGTGAAACGGACGTCCTTCACCACCCCGTCCTCCATGTGGAGGAACACGGTCAAGCGGTCCCCGCACAAGGGGTTGTTGCCTTTGGCCTCGCGCTCGGCGCCCGGCAGCGGGCCGAAGTTTCGGGGCCGCTTGCAGTGGTCGAGGATGACCTCCTGATAGAGTTCGCGCAGTTCGTCCATCAGGATAAGAGCTCCTTAGCCTTGCGGATGCTGGCGACGAGCGTGTCGACGTCCTCGACCGTGTTGTACATGGCGAGCGAGGCCCGCACCGTCGCCGGCACGCCGAACCGGTCCATCGTGGGCTGGGCGCAATGGTGGCCTGCGCGCACCGCGATGCCGTCGCGGTCCAGCACGGTGCCGACGTCGTGGGGGTGGATCCCGTCGAGCACGAACGAAAGAATCGTGGCTTTTTCCTTCGCCGTCCCGACCAGCCGCAGCCCTTCGATCTCCGACAGGCGTTCGGTGGCGTAGGCCAGCAACGCGGCTTCATGGGCGGCGATGGGCTCGAGGCCGACGCGGCTGACATAGTCGACCGCGGCGCCGAGGCCGATGGCGCCGGCGATGTTCGGCGTGCCCGCCTCGAACTTGAACGGGATGACGTTGTATTCGGTCTTTTCGAAGGTGACCGAAGTGATCATCTCGCCGCCCCCTTGATAGGGAGGCATGGCCTCGAGGTGCTCGGCCTTTCCATAGAGGGCGCCGATCCCCGATGGGCCGTAAAGCTTGTGGCCCGAGAAGACGTAGAAATCGCAGTCGAGGTCTTGGACGTCCACCTTCATGTGCGGCACCGCCTGGCAGCCGTCCACCAGGACCGGCACGCCGCGCTCGTGGGCGAGGCGGATGATCTCCTTGATGGGCGTGATCGTGCCGACGGCGTTCGAAAGGTGGGTGACGGAGACGAACTTGGTGCGGTCGGTCAAGAGCTTGGCGAAGTCCTCGAGGACCAGCTCGGCCGAATCGTTGACGGGCGCCACCCTGAGTTTCAGCCCCTTTTCCTGGCACAGGATCTGCCACGGCACGATGTTGGAATGGTGCTCGATGTGGGTGATCAGGATTTCGTCGCCGGCCGCAAGGTGCGTTCGCCCGTAGCTGCAAGCCACCAGGTTGATGGCCTCGGTCGCGCCGCGGAGGAAAACGATCTCCCGCGCCTCGCGCGCGTTCAGAAAGGCCTGCACCTTGCGCCGCGCGGCCTCGAACGCGTCGGTCGCACGCAGGCTTAAATAGTAAACCCCCCGGTGGATGTTGGCGTACTCCTCCTCGTAGACGCGCCGCACCGTGTCGATCACCGCCCGGGGCTTCTGGGCGCTGGCCGCGGTGTCCAGGAAAACGAGCGGCTTGCCGTAGATCTTCTGCTTGAGGATGGGGAAGTCTTCGCGCACCAGCCAGACGTCGAAACCCGACCGGCCCCGGCCTTCCCGAGATTTCTCCGCCGCTTCGGCCGCCATTGTCACGCGCCCTCCCAACTTTCGCCGCCGGCCAGCCATGACGAGACCGTTTTCTTCAGATGGGACCGCACCGCCGAGACGGAGATTTCGTCCAGCAACTCGCCGACGAAGGCCTCGATCAACAACTGCTCGGCCCGCGGCTCGTCGAGGCCGCGCGAGCGCAGGTAAAACATGGCCTCGCGATCCAGTTCGCCGACGGCGGCGCCGTGGCTGCATCTGACGTCGTCGGCGTGGATTTCCAGTTCCGGTTTGGTGTCGGCCCGCGCGGTCTCCGCGAGCAGGATGTTCTTGTTGAGTTGATGCGCGTCGGTCTTCTGTGCGTCCGGGCGCACGATGATCTTGCCCTGGAAGACGCCGTGGGCGTTGTCGTCCAGCACGTTCTTGTAGACCTCGTGGCTGAGGCTTCCGGGCTTGCGGTGCTCGATCCAGGTGCTGTTGTCCATGTGTTGGCGGCCGCGCGCCAGAATGGCGCCGTTGAGGCGGCACTCCACACCTGTGCCATCCAGCGCGGCGTGTATCTCGTTCCTTGACAGCCGGCCTCCCACCGACAGCACGAAACTGTCGTAGCCGCTGCGTTCCGCGAGATGGACTTGGTTGACAGCCAGGTGGAAGGCCTCGCGGCTCTCGTTCTGGAGCTTGAAGTGCCGGATGGAGGCGTCCGCCGCGGCCGAGATTTCGGTCACCGCATTGGTCCAATACGTGCCGTTCTCCGGCCCGGCATAGGACTCGATGATCGTGGCGCTGCTTCCCGCCTCGGCGACGATGAGGTTGCGCAGATGCATGACGGCCGGCGCAGGCGCGGGCGTCGCCACGAACAGCAGGTGCAAGGGACGCGTAAGCGCCGCGCCGCGCGGCAGCCGCAGCACCGCCCCATCGGCCATGAAGGCCGCGTTGAGGGAAACCAGCGCCTGCCCGTCGAGCTTGGCGAGGCGGCCGAGATGGGGTTTGACGAGCTCCGGCTCTTCCGCCAGCGCCACGGCAAGGCTCGTGAGTTCGACCCCGGCCGGCAGGCTTCCCGGATCGGAAAGATCGGGCCGAAAGCGTCCGTTGACGAACACGAGCCGGTGGCAGGCCTCTCCCTCGAGCAGAAACGGCACCAGGCTCTCCCGAGTCACGGCCTCGGTGGCGGCCGCGTCGGAGGGCGGGGTGAAGACCGTCCCGGTCAGGGGGGCGAGGTTGGTGAATTTCCATTCCTCGACCCTCGGCGTCGCGAAGCCGAGGGCCGAAAATCGCCCGATGGCCTCCTCGCGAAGCTCACGCAGCCAGGCGACGTCGTGGCCCGGCAGCGCGGCCTTGACCTCCGCGAATTGGCCGACGTAGGGCCCGGCGGTCTTGGGATTTGCGGCGGCGACGGTCATGGGGCGGGACGTTCCGATACGGCGGCGTCGGCCTCTGTGGCCCCCGGACACGGCTCCGTGACGCCGAAGCCCGCGTAGCCGTGCTCCTCGAGCTCGTGGGCCAGCTCCTTGCTTCCGGACTTCACGATGCGGCCATCGGAGAGAACGTGCACCCTGTCGGGAACCACGTACTCCAGCAGGCGCTGGTAATGGGTGATGAGGATCATGGCGCGTTCGGGGCCGCGCATCTTGTTGATGCCGTTGGCCACGATCCTGAGGGCATCGATGTCGAGGCCCGAATCGGTCTCGTCCAGTATTGCCAGCCGCGGCTCGAGCACCGCCATCTGGATGATCTCGTGACGCTTCTTCTCGCCTCCCGAGAAGCCGACATTGACCGGCCTCTGCAAGAGCTTCTCGTCCATGCCCAAAAGGTCCACCTTGTGGCGGACGAATTTGAGGAAGTCCATGGCGTCGAGCTCCGGCTCGCCACGATGCTTGCGCATGGCGTTCACCGCGGACTTGAGGAAGTTCATGCCACCCACGCCGGGGATCTCCACGGGATACTGAAAGGCCATGAATATTCCCTCGCAGGCGCGCTTCTCCGGCGACATCTCGAGGAGGTTGCGACCGTCGTAGAGAACCTCTCCCTCGGTAACTTGGTAGCCGTCGCGTCCCGCGAGCACGTTGGCGAGCGTGCTCTTGCCGGAGGCGTTCGGGCCCATGATGGCGTGGACCTCGCCCGGCTCGACCGAGAGATCGAGGCCGCGGAGGATTTCCTTGCCGTCGACCTCGACGTGGAGTTTCTTGATTTCGAGCATTTAGTCTTCCTCGTCGTAAAGGCTGAGCCCGGCGGCTAGCCGACGCTTCCCTCGAGGCTGACGCCGAGGAGCTTCTGGGCCTCGACCGCGAATTCCATCGGCAGCTGCTGCAACACCTGCTTGCAGAAACCGTTGACGATCATCGACACCGCGTCCTCCGCCGAAAGCCCCCGCTGGGTGCAGTAGAAAAGCTGATCGTCGCTGATCTTCGAGGTCGTCGCCTCGTGCTCGACGACCGCCGAGCGGTTCTTCACCTCGATGTAGGGGACCGTGTGCGCGCCACAGGTATGGCCCAGCAAAAGCGAGTCGCACTGTGTGTAGTTGCGCGCCCCTTCCGCCTTGGGCTGGACCCTGACCAGTCCGCGATAGGTGTTCTGCCCGTGCCCGGCGGAGATGCCCTTGGAGATGATGGTGCTGCGCGTGTTCCGGCCGATATGGATCATCTTCGTGCCGGTGTCCGCCTGCTGGAAGTTGTTGGTGATGGCGACCGAAAAGAACTCGCCCACCGAGTTGTCCCCCTGCAGGATGCAGCTGGGGTACTTCCAGGTGATCGCCGAGCCGGTCTCCACCTGGGTCCAAGAGATCTTAGAGTTGCGGCCGCGACACGCGCCGCGCTTGGTCACGAAATTGTAGATGCCGCCCTTGCCCTCCTTGTTGCCGGGATACCAGTTCTGGACGGTCGAGTATTTGATCTCGGCATCATCGAGGGCGATGAGCTCGACCACCGCGGCGTGAAGCTGGTTCTCGTCGCGCATGGGCGCGGTGCAGCCCTCGAGGTAGCTCACGTAGCTGCCCGCATCGGCGACGATGAGGGTGCGCTCGAATTGGCCTGTTTGCTTGGCGTTGATGCGGAAATAGGTGGACAGCTCCATGGGGCAGCGCACGCCCTTCGGCATGTAGACGAAGGAGCCGTCGCTGAACACGGCCGAGTTCAGCGTGGCGTAGAAGTTGTCCGAATAGGGGACGACGCTGCCGAGATACTTGCGAACGAGCTCGGGGTGGGTTTGCACCGCCTCGGAGAAGGGGCAGAAGATGATGCCGAGCTCCGCCAGCTTCTCCTTGAAGGTGGTCGCCACGGAGACGCTGTCGAAGACGGCGTCCACGGCCACGCCGGCGAGCATCTCCTGCTCCTTCAAGGGAATGCCGAGCTTCTCGTACGTGCGCAGCAACTCGGGATCGATCTCGTCCAGGCTCGTCGGCGCGCCGTCGGTCTTGGGAGCGGCGTAGTAGTAGGCGTCCTGGAAGTCGATCGGGGGATGCTTGATCCGTGCCCAGCGCGGCTCCTCGTAATTCAACGATTGCCACAGGCGATAGGCCTTGAGGCGCCATTCCAGCATCCACTCCGGCTCGTCCTTCTTTTTCGAGATGAAGCGGACGATGTCTTCGTTGAGACCGCGCGGCGCGAAATCGGACTCGATTTCGGTGACGAAGCCGTACTTGTAGTCTCCGCCGGTGACGGACTTGAGTGTCTCGAGGGTCTCAGTCGGCGCGGGCATGTGGCGTCTCCCCGGGAAAAACTCGTTGCGTTCCACCGTTGCTCACGGGCATCCAGGCTAGGCGCCGCTCGCGGATTTCGGGACGGGGGCCGCGGCGAAGGTGCCGGCGCCGTCCTCAAAGTTGGGGAAGGGCTGGGAAAGGTCGGCGAGGGTCACCTCGATCAGGGCCCGCCGCACCGCCCCATTGATCAGCTGCCAGTTTCGCCGCGCCGGGCAGAATGGTTCGTATTCGCAGTCCCCCGGCGCGCCGTCGATGCATTCCGTAAGCGCGATCGGTCCGTCCACGGAGCTGATGATCTCGGCCGCGGAGATCAGTGCCGCGGGCCGGGCGAGCTCGTAGCCCCCCTTTGCGCCTCGGTAGGAAACCAGCAGGCCGCTGCGCGCCAGGGCCGAGAGAATCTTGCTCACGGTCGGGACCGGGAACCCCGTCGTCGCGGCTATGTCGAGCGCGTTATGGAGGTTCCTACCGTTGGCCGCGATATGGCTCATGAGGACCACGGCGTAATCCGCCAGCCGGCTCAGTCGTATCATCAGTCCGCCCCCGCCCAAATAAACATGACCGGTTTTGTCTGCTTTCCCTGATATGGGAGTTGCACCCCCGTTGTCAACAAGGGCCAGCGGCTAAAATCGGCCCTCGCGGGCCAGTGTCCGGGGGCCGCGGCCGCCGAAGAGGCGGAGACCGCCCCTTGCGGGGCCGCTTGGGCCCTGCCTGCGGCCGTCTCCGGCGCGCCCCGGCGCCTACTCAGATGGCTTTGAGGCGGCCTCGCCGTCGTTGCCCTTGGCGGGCAGGAAGGCGCGGATGATCTCGAGGGGCAGGGGAAAGATGATCGTCGAGGTCCTCTCGCCGGCGATGTCGTGCAGGGCGGCGAGATAGCGGAGCTGCATGGCCTGCGGCTCCGCGGCCAGGATCTGGCCCGCCTCCAGAAGCTTCTGCGCGGCCTGGAGCTCGCCCCGGGCGTTGATGATCTTCGCCCGGCGGATGCGTTCCGCCTCGGCCTGTTTGGCGATCGCCCGGATCATGCTTTCGTCGAGGTCCACGTGCTTGATCTCCACGTTCAGGACCTTGATCCCCCAGACGTCCGTCTGGTCATCCAGGATGCGCTGGATGTCGGCGTTGAGCTTGTCGCGCTCCGCCAGCATCTCGTCGAGCTCGTGCTGGCCCAGCACCGAGCGCAACGTGGTCTGCGCGAGCTGGCTGGTGGCCGAGGCGAAGTCCTCCACCTGAATGATGGCCCTCTGGGCGTCGATGACCCGGTAGTAGATGACGGCGTTGACCTTGACGGAGACGTTGTCGCGGGAGATCACGTCCTGGGTCGGCACGTCCAGCACCACGGTGCGCAAGTCCACCCGCACCATCTGCTGGATGATGGGCACGACGATGATGAGTCCCGGGCCCTTCACCTTCCAGAACCTGCCCAGCAGGAAGATGACGCCGCGCTGGTATTCGCGGAGGACGCGCAGCGAATAGACGATGACGCCCAGGATGAAGACGGCGACGACGGCGTATGTGTAAAACATCTCGTTCCTCCCTTACTCGTCCGCGGGCTCCACGATGAGGATAAGCCCGTCCCTCCCGGCGACCCGGATGCGGCTGCCCGGCTCCAGCGGCCGCGTAGCGGAGGCGCCCCAGGTCTCGCTGTGGACACGCACGCGTCCCTCGCGGCCGGCCCATTCAGCCACCTGGCCGTAACTCCCGATCAGTTCCTCGGGCCCGCTCACCACCGGCCGCTGCCGGGCCTTGATGGCCATGCCGATGACGACCATGAAGAAGACGCCGCTGGTTGCGGCCACGGCGATGATGACCGGCAGGTAAATGCGGTAGCCGGGGACGTCGGTGTCGAGCAGGATCACCGAGCCGATGATGAAGGCGATCACGCCGCCGATGCCGAGAATCCCGAAGGCGGGGACGAAGGCCTCCGCCACCATGAACGCAACCCCGAGCAGAATGAGGGCGAGGCCGGCGTAGTTGACGGGAAGAAGCTGGAGCGCGTAAAGGCCCAGCAGCAAAAGGATCGCCCCGACCACGCCCGGCACCACGGCGCCGGGATTGCTGAACTCCAGGATCAGCCCGTACATGCCCAGCATCAGCATGATATAGGCGATGTTGGGGTTGGTGATCACGGCCAACAGCTTGGTGCGCCAATCCGGTTCGATCTCGACGACCGTGAGCCCCGCCGTGCTCAGACGCCGCTCCTCGTTCAGCACCGTGACGGTCCGGCCGTCCGCCTTCTGAAGCAGCTCGTCCAGGTCGCCCGCGACGAGGTCGACCACTCCCGCTTTCAAGGCCTCCTGGGCCGAGAGGCTGGCCGCCTCGCGCACGGCCTTCTCGGCCCACTCGGCGTTGCGGCCGTGCAGCTCCGCGAGGCTGCGGATGTAGGCCACGGCATCGCTCACGGCCTTTTCCGCCATGGTGGGATGGGGCCGCGGAGGCGCTTCTTCGGCCCCTTTCTCCTCGTCGGCCTCGCCGTTCTCGGCCTCGCCGTTCTCGCCCTCGTCCGGCTTTCGGGGTCTCTCCGGCGGGCGGCTCGGCTCGGGCGCGCCGCCGATCTGCACCGGCGTGGCCGCGCCCAGGTTCGTGCCCGGCGCCATCGCCGCGACGTGGCTGGCATAGAGGATATAGGTGCCGGCGCTCGCCGCGCGGGCGCCGCTCGGGGCGACATAGGTGATGACGGGGACGGGGGAGGCGAGGATGTCCTGGACGATCTCGCGCATGGAGGTGTCCAGGCCCCCCGGCGTGTCCATGCGAAGGATGACGACCGCCGCGCCCATATCGCGCGCGTCCTCGAGCCCGCGGTGGACGTAGTCGCTGGTGGGGGGTCCGATGGGGCCTTTGATATCGAGCAGGACGGCGGACCTCTCGGCCTCGGCGCCGAGGAGGAAGGCCGGCATAAGAGCCAGGAAGAGCGTTAAAACCAGCCTTTTAGCCAACATGGCCTTGATCCTGCCGTGGAACGGCAAACGGCGCCGGCCGGGCTCAACCGTCCCGCGCCTGGGTATCAGGCGGCGGCCCGGACGCCGTCGATGTCGATCCTATGCCGCCGCGGGGATTCTCTCAAGTTCGGCTCCGTCCGTGAGGTCGCTCCGCGCGGCCGCCTCGGCGGCGCGGGAGAGGCGAGCCGCGATCCCGGCCGGAGGCCGAGAGGCGATGAAGGGCAGGGAGGGCGGCGATCGGGATCGGCGCGCCCTGGAGGGGGATCAAGTCTTCGCGCCGTCCTTGCCAGGCCGTGCGGCGATCGCGCGGCGCCTTGGGAGTCGCGCTGGCGGGTCCTCCATGAGGCTGCGCCAAAGGGGGAGGCGGCGGCCCGGGCCGAGGTGACCTAGGGATGGGCTGGCGGGCCCTCCATGAGGCTGCGCCGAAGGGGGAGGCGGCGGCCCGGGCCGAGGTGACCTAGGGATGGTTTGCCGGGAGAGTCGGGCCGGCGCTCACGCGTGTCCGACGATATACTCCCGCAGCATGGTGGTTTCCGTCTCCAACTCTTCGAGCCGGTTCTTCACCACGTCGCCGATGCTGATGATGCCCGAGAGCTCCCCGCACGCGAGAACGGGCAGGTGGCGGATACGCCGCACCGTCATTTTCTTCATCAGCTCTTCGACCCGGCTGCGGGGGCCGCAGGTGACGACATCGCGGGTCATGAGCTCGTCCACGCGCATGGTCAGCAACTGCGGCCCGTGGGTGTTGAGGCCGCGGACGATGTCCCGCTCCGAGATGATTCCCGCCACTTGCTCGCCTTCGTCGGTCACCACGAGCGCGCCGATGCCCTCCTGGCTCAACGAGGCGACGGCCTCGGCGATCGTGGTCCCGGGTTTGGCCGTCGCGACCCTGGAACCCTTCCCTTCTAATATTTGTGCAACTTGCATCGTTCCTGCCTCCGTGTTTCCCGAGGCGGCCAGCTTCCGGCTCGCCGCCGGACATGCGCCCTCAAAAGGCCTCGTGGCGGCCGGCGCCCCATCACGCGGGGGCGGACCGGCATCCGGGCGGCGCCCCCCTTGCCGAGAACGCCGCTCCCATCGAAGACATGAGAGGAAACGTGGGAAGGCGGCGCACGGTCGCCCTCAGTGCCGTCCCCTCATCACGTCGTTGACGAAGCATATCCGCGTCCGCAGCACCGCCGCGCAGAGCGCCGGCGCGGCGGCCCGCGCCTCCGTCACCTGGGCCGTGGTGCGGCCCACGGGCGGATGCACGCTTGCGGCGAAGCGGTCGCGGAGCTGCTCCAGGGACCATCGGTATCCCTCGGGAACGAGCGTCGCCGCGGCGTCGATGTTGCTCGAATACCTGGGTGCCTCCGCCGAGCGCAACTTCTCCTCGATGAACTCCTGGGCCGGCCTGTCCCCCCGGGGGCTCGAGACGTTGCCCCACCACCAAATCCAAAAGTCCAGTCGGGAATCTCCGCTCTCCGCCCGCTCCAGCTCCTCAATCAATTCATGCGGCGTCATGCCTCACCTCACTCAACGCATAAGCGAGGACTGGTCCCCCAGCTCCCCGCAGACAGACAGCTCCCGCGTTCGTGACGGTGAGCGGCCTCGCCCGCGCCTGGTTCGCCCGCTGTCCTGCGACGGAGTAAGCGGAACGCCGCACCGGGGGTGCCCGGCAGGCGACCATGCCGCCACAAGCTTGCGTTCAGGCCAAACGATGCGTGAGGAAATTTTGGATCGGCGTGCATCAGGTCCTCCAACAGTCGCATCGCAAGGCCCAATGGCCTTTATCGGCACGCGAGAGACCGCTCCCGTCAATCACGTACGGGAGTAGGTGCCCCCTCTGTCTGAGAACCTGAGAGCTTCACCGGAAACCAGAGCTTCCGGCTTCCACCTTCGGTCAGACGGCGGAAAAT
>JAZGAE010000101.1:0-6273 GCA_036475545.1 Alphaproteobacteria bacterium | reverse complement strand
TATGAGTTCGGCTGGAGCTGATGCGATGCCACATATCGAACGAATTCGCGAGATGTCTCACGATGAGCTCCGAAGGCTCTTACAGAATTCCTTTCGAATACTTTCCGATCCTAAAGATATTAGACGTCGAGATGCCGAGAGCATCAGGGACGTTATCTCTCGAGAATTCCACCGAAGCGTCAACGCCAACGAGTGGTTTCCCTGGCCCAGTACCGATGCACCACTGGGACGAAGGGGAGCTGAGATTAACGCAGAGGATTGGCCACCAGAAGGGATGTTAAGTTGGCTCGGCTACAGGGTGGGAAAGACCAATCCAACGCCGCGCGCGCAGCGCGAAGTAATATTGGACTATGTATTTGAAAGTGAGCTCCCGCCTTTAAATAGTCATGAGTATTTTGCTCAATGGGGAGAGCCAGCGACACCAAAGCGACTTTCAAAGATAGCAGAAACGATTGCTGCTTTTGTGCGGCTTGCGAAGGGGCGCATTGATCCCAGGTTGGGAAGGGCGATTTCCGACTGGGAGGAAGATTTAAAGTATCTATATGATAAGTACTATGTAGATCAGTTTGGCTTTGACTTCATGTGGCCCTCTACGGATTTATTATAAACTGACCTAGATATTCTCTTACTTAGATCTGAGGAATAATCTCACTGCACGGTCCCGGCTGAGGCTGCGGCCTCAGAGCGGGCGGCCCTGCACCAATCTCGGCAGGTTGCCCGTGATCCCCATGGCGTGGCGCATGAAGAGGCGCTTCAAGGGCGGCATGCGGTTGACGGCGGCAAGCCCCAGGTCGCGGATCATTCGCACCGGCCTCACGTCGTTGGCAAACAGCCGGTTGAGGCCGTCGGTGGCGGCGATGAGCACGAAGGAGTCGAATCGGCGCCAACGTTCGTAGCGCTCGAGCTGGAGGGGATCGCCGATGTCGAGGCCGAGGCGCCCGGCGTCCACCACCACCTCCGCCAGCGCCGCCGCGTCGCGCAATCCCAAGTTCAGGCCCTGGCCCGCGATCGGGTGGATGGCGTGCGCCGCGTCCCCGATCAAGGCGAGGCGCTGGTCGACGTAGCGCCGCGCGTGCACCAGCGCGAGGGGATAGGACCAGCGGGGCCCGGCCGGCTCGACCTCGCCCAGGAAGTCGCCGAAGCGGCGGCGCAGCTCGTCCATGAAGGCGGTCTCGTCCAGGGCCAGGATGTTGCGGGCGAGGTCCGCCTTCTCGGTCCAGACGATGGCCGAGCGCCGCCCCGTCATGGGCAGGATCGCGAACGGACCCCCGCTCAAGAACCGCTCATGGGCGACGCCGCGGTGGGGGCGCTCATGGGCCACCGTGCAGACGATCCCGACCTGGCGGTAGGACCACCGGGTGACGGGGATGCCCGCCGCCCGGCGGGTGTCGGACTCGCGGCCGTCGGCGGCCACCGCGAGCCTGGCGCGGACGCGGGGCCCCGAGGACAACGTCACCTCGACGCCTGCGGGCCCGCGCTCGAGCCGCGCCACCGCGACCCCGCTCACGAGCCTGGCCCCGGGGCAGGCCTCCACCTGCTCGAAAAGGGCCCGCCGGATGTGCCGGTTTTCGACCATGTGGCCGAACGACTTCACGCCGGGCAGTTCGCGGTGGTCGTAGTGGAGGAACAGGGGCGAGCCCCTGTCGGAGACGCGAATGTCCAGGATCGGCTCCGCCACGCCCGCAAGCCGCGGCCATGCGCCGATCGCCGACAGCACCTGCTCGGAGCCGTAGGCGATGGCCGATGTGCGGCCGTCGAACCGCGCCTCCAAGAGGTCCTCGGGGCGTTGGCGGTCGATCACCACGACCGAGAGCCCGGCCCCCGCCACGGCGCAGGCGAGCGTCAGCCCGGTGAACCCGCCGCCGATGATCACCAGGTCGGCTGCCTCCCGCTCGCCCATGCCCTTGTCCGAGTCGTTGCGCTCCACGGCCACCGCCACCATCGCCCGTTCGTCCGGTCGATGTCTACTCCCCCGCGGTCCACTCCCGCGCGCGGGGCGCGCGGGCGCCGCCGGCCGCGCACTGCGGCGACGGTCCGGAATACGCCTAAGTATTAGGCACTTGTGAGATCGTGCCTAAAAGATATGCAGTCTCCGCCTCTCCGCGGGGAGCCGGCCCCGGAGGTGTGCGTCTAAGCCATTGTTATATCAAGTATTATTGTCACCGCCCGGACTCGGCACGGTTCTTGAACTCAGGGGAAGGGCGCGCGCCCATCCGGCCCCGTCCCGATTGGGACGGGCCGCGGGGCGCTTGACCAGCCGAAGGGATAGGAACGGCGAGATGAAACTCATCAAGGCCATCGTGAAGCCCCACAAGCTCAACGACGTCCGCGAGGCATTGACCGACCTCGGTGTCCAGGGGCTCACCGTCTCCGAAGTCAAAGGCTTCGGGCGGCAGAAGGGACACACCGAAATCTACCGCGGCGCGGAGTACGAGGTGAACTTCGTGCCCAAGGTCAAGATCGAGACCGTGGTCGCGGACGACCTTGCCGATGCGGCCGTCGAGGCGATCCAAAAGGCCGCCGCCACCGGCCGTATCGGCGACGGCAAGATCTTCGTCCTGGACGTCGGCAAGGCGGTTCGCATCCGCACCGGCGAAACCGATGAGAGCGCTTTATAGGAGGATTTCATGAAACGGATTTTCGCAGTGGCGGCGGCCGGCCGATTTCTTGGGTTCGCCCTACCCATCGCCGGCCTCGTCCTCGCCTTTGCGGGCGCGGCCTCGGCCCAAGAGTCGGAGGCGCCGACGCTCGATACCGGGGATACCGCCTGGATGCTCACCGCCACGGCGCTGGTCTTGATGATGACCATCCCCGGGGTGGCGCTGCTCTACGGCGGCATGGTGCGGAAGATGAACGTGCTCGCCACGACCATGCAGAGCTTCGCCATCTGCTGTCTGGTCACCGTGCTGTGGATGATCCTGGGCTACAGCCTGGCCTTCGGCGAGGGGAACGGGCTCATTGGCGGGCTTTCTCATCTGCTTCTCGCCGACATGGGGGTCGATACGCTCAGTGGCACGATTCCTGAGTCCGTGTTCGTGATCTTCCAGCTCACCTTCGCCATCATCACCGCGGCCCTCGTCACCGGCGCCATCGCCGATCGCATGAAGTTCTCCGCGCTGCTGTGGTTCATCGGCATATGGTCGATCCTCGTCTATTCCCCCATCGCCCACTGGGTCTGGGGCGGTGGCTTCTTGGGCGAGGCCGGCGTGCTGGACTTCGCCGGCGGCACCGTGGTCCACATCAACGCCGGCGTGGCCGGCCTGGTGGCGTGCCTGGTGCTCGGCAAACGCCGTGGCTACGGCGCGGAGAGTTTCGCGCCGCACAACCTGACGCTCAGCCTGATCGGCGCGTCGCTGTTGTGGGTCGGCTGGTTCGGCTTCAACGCCGGCTCCGCGGTCGCCGCCAACGGCAGCGCCGGCATGGCCATGGCCGTGACCCAGATCGCCACCGCCGCGGCGGCGCTGTCATGGATGTTCACCGAGTGGCTGCTCAAGGGCAAGCCGAGCGTGCTCGGAATCCTTTCCGGCGCCATCGCCGGCCTGGTGGCGATCACGCCGGCCTCCGGCTTCGTCGCCCCGGGCGGCGCGCTCGTGATCGGCATCGCCGCCGGCACCGCCTGCTATTGGGCCGCGGTCAGCCTCAAGAAGATGCTTGGATACGACGACTCGCTCGACGTCTTCGGCATCCACGGCATCGGAGGGATCGTGGGCGCGCTTCTGACCGGCGTCCTGGCGACCGAGGCCATCGGCGGCGCCCCCGGCCTGATCGAGGGCAACCCGGGCCAGGTTCTGACCCAGATCTACGGCATCGTCGTGACCATCGTCTACTGCGGGGTCGTCTCCTTCGTCATCCTCAAGGTCCTCGACGTGGTGATCGGGCTCCGCGTCGCCGACGAGGACGAGCGCGACGGGCTCGATCTGGCCCTGCACGGAGAGACCGTTCCGTAGGCCGATCGCCCGCTGAGAGGGGAAGGGGCGCGCGACCCCTTCTCCTCTTTTTCCTGGCTCCTCTTTTCCTGGCGAGAGCGGGACCGGGGCCGCGGCGGCCGGCCGCCCGATCCGAACGCGCCCGTGCCCAAACTTTGATCAAGCCTTGGGCACGTTGCCCAACATTTGCGCAACCGAGGCGCCCCGCCCGGCCGCCGCAAGGCCAACGAAATGCCCCCGTCGCGGGCGATTCGCTCGATTTCCAAGGCCTTCCGATGCCTTCCGGCGGATGGCACGATTCTTGACTTGATTCTCCGACGACTAAGGCGATCCGGCGCGCCCTTGGCGGCCTCCGCCCTCATGCCTCGCAGCCCGATCCGCCGCGGAACGGCTTCCTCTCGAATCGGCCGAAAGCGGCGCGAAGGCGGCTTCATTGTCGTGAGGACGGTCGGGTCCCAGGGGTATGTGCCGAGACGGGGGTATGTGCCGAGAGCAGGCGAGTTTTTGGAGGCGCGCGGGGCGCGAGGCGGAGGCCGGGGGGACGGCTCATAGTGACACCGGGCCTTTGAGGCGGGCGGGACGGACCGGGCAGGTTCGCCTTCCCTTGCCTCGTACCTCGACGCAACCAACAGAGAGAGTGGTGTGGAAATGACGCAGTCGCGGACTTTTTGGGGACTCCTGACCGTTGCGGCCCTGTCCCTGGCATCGTCTGAGGCCTGGGCCCAAGAAATGGCGGTGTTGAGCGATGGCAACACGGCCTGGATTTTGACGGCGACGGCGCTTGTTCTGTTCATGACCTTGCCCGGCCTCGCCCTCTTCTACGGCGGCCTCGTGCGGTCTCAGAACGTGCTCTCGGTGTTGATGCACTGTTTCACGATCTGCTGTCTGGTCTCGCTCCTGTGGCTCGCGTTCGTCTACAGCCTCGTCTTCGGGGACGGGGGCGCGGCGAACGCATGGATCGGCGGTTTCGGCAAGGCCTTCCTCGCCGGGGTCGGCACGGAGGCGCTCAGCGGCGACATCCCGGAGACCGTGTTCTTCATGTTCCAGATGACCTTCGCGATCATCACCCCGGCGCTCATCGTCGGGGCCTACGTGGAGCGGATAAAGTTCGGCGCGATGGTCCTGTTCACGGCGCTCTGGCTGGTCTTCGTCTACGGGCCGGTCGCCCACTGGGTATGGGGCGGCGGCTGGCTCGCGGAGATAGGCGTCCAGGACTTCGCCGGCGGCCTGGTCGTGCATCTGAACTGCGGCATCGCGGCGCTGGTCGCGGCCTGGGTGTTGGGCCCCCGCATGGGGTTCCCCCACGAGCTTCGGCCCCCGCACAGCCCACACCTGACCATGGCGGGTGCCGCCATGCTGTGGGTGGGGTGGTTCGGATTCAATGCCGGAAGCGCGCTCGCCGCCGATGGGTCCGCCGGAATGGCCATGACGGTGACCCACATCGCGGCGGCGACGGCCGCCTTCACCTGGATGTGCGTCGAATGGATCAAGGACGGCCGCCCGACCCTCGTCGGCATCGCCACCGGCGCCATCGCCGGGCTCGCCACGATCACCCCGGCCTCCGGGTTCGTCGGCCCGGTCGGCGGCTTCGTCATCGGTCTTGTAGCCGGCCTCCTGTGCTATTTCGCGATCGCCGTGGTCAAGGTGAGGTTGAAGATCGACGATTCTCTCGACGTCATGGCCGTGCACGGAGTGGGCGGCGCAACCGGCATCATGCTGACCGCGATCTTCGGCGCCGCCACCTTCGGCGGCCTCGGGCTGTCGGACAAGACCATCATGGAACAGCTCGGCGTCCAGCTCCTGGGCGTCGTCGCCACGCTCGTCTGGGCCGGGGTCGTCACCTTCGTCATCCTCAAGCTGGTCGACAAGCTCGTGGGCCTGCGCGTCAGCCAGCAGGACGAGATCGAGGGGCTCGACATCGTCACCCACGGCGAGAAGGGCTACACCTTCTAGCGGCGAGAAGGGTTACACCTTCTAGCGGCGCCAGCGTGCGGCCGCCGACCGGCGCCGAGTCGGGTCCCATGCCTGTCCCGCGCGACGGGGGGTCCGGGGTGCCCGGCCGGCACGTCGTCCCCCAATTCCGATTCCTCCCGGGCCGCTGCCGATGTCGTCCCCGCCTCGCCTTTGCTCGCGGGCCGGCCTCAAGACCCGGTCTCGGCGTTTTCCGGGGCCGGGTCGCCGTCGAGCGCTCCCGCGTTTCCGACTCTTGAGCCCGAGCCACGCTTGGGGATAGAATCGTTTATGTTTTGTACATGCCCCTCGGGCGCTTCGCCGTGTCCTTAATGGCGCCGAATTTTCGTGTTGACCTTGCGGCAGTGATCCCGACGCCACGACGGCTGCATGGCTG
>JAZGAE010000100.1:0-19896 GCA_036475545.1 Alphaproteobacteria bacterium | reverse complement strand
GGCGGCCCCGCCCGCATTGGGACCGGCGGCCTCCCTCCCGACCAGCTCGTGGTGCTGGTCCAGGACGAGGCGGGCTATAGGAACCTGATCAAGCTCGTAAGCCGCGCCTATCTCGAGAGCGAGGGCGTCGAGAAGCCCCAGGTCTCGCTCGCCGAGCTCGACGGGCATACGCAAGGCCTGATCGCGCTCACGGGTGGCCCGGCGGGGCCCCTCGGGCGGCCGCTCGGGGAGGGCCAGGTCGAGGCGGCCGAGGCGATGGCGGCGAGCCTCGCGGGCCTGTTCCCGGGCCGGCTCTATGTCGAGCTCATGCGCCACGGGCTCGAGGCGGAGGCCAGGATCGAGCCCGCGCTCCTCGATCTCGCATACCGGCACGAGCTGCCGTTGGTCGCCACCAACGACGTGTTCTTCGCCGAGGAGAGCATGTTCAAGGCCCACGAGGTGCTCATCTGCATCGCCGACGGCAGGTATCTGGCCGACTCCGGCCGGCGCCGCTACACGCCCGAGCACCGCTTCAAGTCGGCGGCCGAGATGCGCGAGCTGTTCGCCGACCTGCCGGAGGCCGTGGACAACACGCTGGTGATCGCGCGGCGCTGCGCCTACATGCCGGAGCCGCGCGCGCCGATGCTGCCGTCCTTCCCCACCGAAGCGGGCCGCGACGAAGGGCAGGAGCTCCGCGCCCAGGCCGAGGAAGGCTTGAAGAGAAAGCTCGAGACCCACGTGTTTCCGGGCCTCGGCGAGGAGGAGCGGACACACGCCGCGAAGCACTACTGGCAGCGGTTGGACTACGAGCTCGGCGTCATCACCGACATGGGATTCGCCGGCTACTTCCTCATCGTGGCCGACTTCATCCAGTGGGCCAAGGCCCGCGGCATCCCGGTGGGGCCGGGCCGCGGCTCCGGCGCCGGCTCCGTGGTGGCCTGGGCGCTCACCATCACGGACCTCGATCCGCTGCGCTTTGGGCTGCTGTTCGAGCGCTTCCTCAACCCCGAGCGGGTCTCCATGCCCGACTTCGACATCGACTTCTGCCAGGAGCGCCGCGACGAGGTGATCCACTACGTGCAGGGAAAGTATGGGCCCGAGAGGGTGGCCCAGATCATCACCTTCGGGACCCTGCAGGCCCGCGCGGCGCTCCGCGACGTGGGCCGCGTGCTGCAGATGCCCTACGGCCAGGTGGACCGCATCTGCAAGCTGGTGCCTTACAACCCGGCCAACCCGGTCTCCCTCGCGGACGCGATCGAGGCCGAGCCGGCGCTCAAGAAGGTGCGCGACGAGGAACCCGTGGTGGCAAAGCTCATGGACATCGCGCTCAAGCTCGAGGGGCTCTACCGTCATGCCTCGACCCACGCCGCCGGCGTCGTCATCGGCGACCGGCCGCTCGACGAGCTCGTTCCCCTGTACCGCGACCCGCGCTCCGACATGCCGGTGACGCAGTTCTCCATGAAGTACGTGGAGATGGCGGGGCTCGTGAAGTTCGATTTCCTGGGCCTCAAGACGCTTTCCGTGCTGGCCATGGCCGAGACCCTCATCCGCGAGCGCGGGATCGAGATCGACCTCGGCACGCTGCCGCTCGACGACCGCGCAACTTACGAGATGATGGGGCAGGGCGACACCACGGGCGTGTTCCAGATGGAAAGCTCGGGCATGCGGGATGCGCTCCGCAAGCTGCGGCCCGACCGGTTCGAGGACATCATCGCGATGGTCGCGCTCTACCGGCCCGGACCGATGGACAACATCCCCAAGTACATCGCCTGCAAGCACGGCCGCGAACAGCCCGACTACATGGACCCCTCACTGGAGGAGATCCTCAAGGAGACCTTCGGCGTCATCATCTATCAGGAGCAGGTGATGCAGATCGCCCAGGTTCTTTCCGGCTACACGCTGGGGGCCGCCGACCTGCTGCGCCGCGCCATGGGCAAGAAGATCCGCTCCGAGATGGACGCCCAGCGCCAGCACTTCATGGAAGGCGCCATGGCGCGCGGCGTGCCGGAGGGCAGGGCCTCGCGCATCTTCGACCACGTCGCCAAATTCGCCGGTTACGGCTTCAACAAGTCGCACGCCGCTGCCTACGCCCTGGTGGCCTACCAGACCGCCTATCTCAAGGCCGACTATCCGGTCGAATTCCTGGCGGCCTCCATGACCTTCGATCTCAGCAACACCGACAAGCTCAACGTCTTTCGCCAGGAGATCGAGCGGTTGGGGCTTACGCTCCTGCCCCCCGACGTCAACCGCTCCGGCGCCTCCTTCACGGTGGAGGTCATGGACGGAGGCGAGCGGGCGGTCCGCTACGCCCTTGCGGCGATCAAGAACGTCGGCGCCGGCGCCATGGAGGAGCTCGAGCGCGAGCGCGATCGGGGCGGGCCGTTCAAGGACCTGTTCGACTTCGCCCACCGCCTCGAACAGAAGGTCCTCAACAAGCGCCAGCTCGAGAACCTGGTGCGCGCGGGCGCGTTCGACGGCCTCAACGCCAACCGCGCCCAAACGTACGAGGCCATCGAGACGCTGATTCGAGTGTCGGCGCAAGCGGCGGAATCGCGCGCCAGCGGACAGGAAAGCCTGTTCGGCGACGAGCCAGAGGCCGTCGCCGTGCCGACGCTCCCGGAACGCCCCGATTGGCCCGTCACGGAGCGGCTGGGCCAGGAGTTCGCCGCGCTCGGCTTTTATCTGTCCGCCCACCCGTTGAGCGCCTATCAGGCACGCCTGGAGCGGATGGGCGTGGTGCCGAGCCACGAGCTTCCACTCCGTGCTGCGGGCGGCATGAGCCGCGTGCGAGTCGCCGGAATCGTCACCGGCAAGCGGGAGCGCACGTCCGCCCGGGGCAACCGTTTCGCCTTCGTTCAGCTCTCGGATGCCGCCGGCACGTTTGAGGTGACGGTGTTTTCCGAGCTGCTGGCGGCGGCGCGGGATTTGCTGGAGGCGGGCACGCCCCTGCTGGTGACGGCCGACGCGCGGCTGGAAGGCGAGACGGTTCGCCTCACCGCGCAGGCCATGGAGGCCCTGGACGAGGCCGCCGCGAGCGTGGCCGCCGGCATCAGGATTTTCCTGGGCGACGACGCGTTCACAGAGGGCGGGGCCACGCTCGAGAGGTTGCGCGGGCTCATCGAGGCGGAGGCGCCCGGCCGCGGCCGTATCAGCCTGGTGGTCGGGATCGGCGGGGCCGACGGCACCGGGCCGGACGGGGAAGTGGAGATCCGCCTCCCGGGGACCTACGCCGTCTCCCCCGCGGCGGTCGCGGCCTTGCGCGATCTCCCCGGTGTGCGCGCGGTGCGGGAGGTTTAGAGCATAATCCGGTCAGGTGGAATCGGCTGCGTTGCGCCGTGGCGAGGCGATCCGCCAGGCGCGGCGCGGAGCTCGCGCGGTGGCACCGCTATGTGCTTCGCCCCGCTCCTGCCCGCGGCACAAAATTCCTCCGGCGCAGTCAGTTCAACTTGACCGGATTATGCTCTAGCCGGGCCGCGACGACGCCGTTCGAGCCCCGCCCGGCGCGTCGCCGGCCGTGTCCGCCGCCAGAACCGCTTCTCGACCCGAGGGCAAGCGGCGGTCGGAGAAGGCCCTGGGCAGGCTGCATCGCCGCGAAAAAGGGCCCGCCGGGGGAGGACCCCCTTGCCAAAGCCGGCTATGCGGGCTATCTACCAGCCCGACTGATATCGCACGCGGGAGTGCGGCCCCCGGAGCTGTGAGCCCCAAGGGGTCGATCCGGTGCCCGGTCCCAGACCGGGCCTTTTCCTGCGGAGGATCAACCGGAAAAGGACGCCACCCATGGCCTTGCCGACCTTTACCATGCGCCAGCTCTTGGAAGCCGGCGTGCACTTCGGGCACCACACCCGTCGCTGGAACCCCAAGATGGCCCCCTATCTGTTCGGGGCCCGCAACGGCATCCACATCATCGATCTCCAGAAGGCGGTCCCCTTGCTGCACCGCGGGCTCCAAGCGGCGCGCGACGTCGCGGCGGGCGGCGGGCGCATCTTGTTCGTCGGCTCCAAGCGCCAGGCCAGCGAGCGCGTCGCCGAGGCGGCCAAGCGCTGCGGCCAGTATTACGTCAACCACCGTTGGCTGGGCGGCATGCTCACCAACTGGCAGACAATCTCGCGGTCGATCCGCCGCTTGCGCGAGATGGACGAGAAGCTGGCCGACGAGAATATCGGCCTCACGAAGAAGGAAATGCTGCGGCTCATCCGCGAACGCGACAAGCTGGAGCGGGCCTTGGGCGGCATCAAGGAGATGGGCGGACTCCCGGACATCCTGTTCGTGATCGACACCATCAAGGAGGCGATCGCCGTCAGGGAAGCCAGCAAGCTGGGGATACCGGTGATCGCCGTGGTCGACAGCAATTCCAACCCCGAGGGGATCACCTATCCCATCCCCGGAAACGACGACGCCATGCGGGCGATCGACCTCTACTGCAGACTCGTCTCGGACGCGGTGCTGGACGGCCTGCAAGAGGAAATGATCGCCGCAGGTGTCGATATCGGCGAGGCCGAGGAGGCGCCCGCCGAGGCGGCGGCCGCGGCCGCGCCGGAGCCGGGGGCCAAACCCGTTCCGCGAGGCGAACCGGTCGAAGAGGCCAAACCGGCCGAGGCGCCGGCGGCGGAAGCCGAGCCGGCCGCAGCGGCGGCTGCAGAAGAGGCCAAACCGGTCGAGGCGCCGGCGGCGGAAGCCGAGCCGGCCGCAGTGCCGGCTGCAGAAGAGGCCAAACCGGCCGAGGCGCCGGCGGCGGAAGCCGAGCCGGCCGCAGCGGCGGCGGTGGAGGAGGCGGAGCCCGCTCAGGCGCCGGCCGTCGCCGCCGAGGCCCCGGAAGCGGCAGCAGGGATCGAGCCGGCGGAGGCCCCTGGAAAAGAGGCGAAGGCGGCGGAGGAAGCAGCAGCCGCGCCCGCCGAAGAGGCCGAGACCACCGAGGAAGGGAAACCAGCGAAGAAGAAGGCCGCAGCGAAGAAACCTGTCAGGAAATTCCTCGAGCGCCTGAGGAAGGCCAAGGCGCCGGCAAAGGAAGCCGCGGGCGCGGCCAAGACTCCGAAGGCCAAGGTGCCGGCAAAGGAAGCCGCGGGTGCGGCCAAGACGCCGAAGGCCAAGGCGCCGGCAAAGGAAGCCGCGGGTGCGGCCAAGACTCCGAAGGCCAAGGCGCCGCGAAAGAAGCGCGCCAAGGCCGAAACGGATTCGGATTCGGATACGGAGACGGAAACGGGTAAGGGGGAGACAGCGGGCGAGTGAGGTGCACAGGCTAGCGGCGCCAAGGCACGCGGCTGATCCCGGGGCGGCTCAAGCGCGATGCGATCGCCGTCGCAAGACCCCGTGGGTTGCGGCGGACGGACCTCGCGTCCAGAAAGTTTTCCTAGTAGTTTCAGGCTATAGTAAGACTCTCTTATGAAAAAGGATCAGATATGACTCGGGTGAGCCCGTCGTTGGTCAAGGCGCTGCGCGAGAAGACCGGCGCCGGCGTGATGGACTGCAAGAAGGCGCTCATCGAGACCGGCGGGGATATCGAGGCGGCGGTGGACTGGCTGCGCAAGAAGGGGCTCGCCACCGCCGCCAAGAAGGCTGGCCGCGTCACTGCGGAAGGGCTCGTCGGGGTCGCGGTCAAGGGCGCCGCCGGCGCCGTGGTCGAAGTGAACTCGGAAACCGATTTCGTCGCGCGCAACGAGACCTTCCAGGCGTTCGTGAGCACCGTTGCGGAGCTGGCGCTCGAACATGGCGGCGACCTTGAGCGGATTGGTGCCGCTGCCTACCCGGGCACCGGGCGCACCGTGGCCGAGGAGCTCACCCAAATGGTCGCCACCATTGGGGAGAACCTCTCGCTGAGACGCGCGGCCACGTTGAGCGCGGACGAAGGCGTCCTCGCCCAGTACGTCCACAACGCCCTGGCGCCGGGCCTCGGCAAGATCGGCGTCCTGATCGCGCTCCGGTCCGATGGCGACGGGCAGAGGCTGGCGCCCCTTGCAAAGCAACTCGCCATGCACGTCGCCGCCACCAGCCCCGTGGCCGTAGGCCGCGACGACCTCGATCCCACCGTCGTCGCGCGCGAACGAGAGGTGTTTGCGGCGCAGGCGCGCGAGAGCGGCAAGCCCGAGGACATCATAGAGAAGATGGTGGAGGGGCGTTTGCGCAAGTTCTACGGGGAGACCGTCCTGATCGAACAGACGTTCGTGATCGACGGAGAGAGCAAGGTTTCCAAGGTCCTGGAGGCGGCGGCCGCGGATGTCGGCGCGCCCGTTGCGGTCACCGGATTCGTTCGCTTCGCGCTGGGCGAGGGGATCGAACGCGAGGAGAAGGAGTTCGCCGCCGAGGTGGCGGCCCAGGTGGGCGGCTAGCCCCAAGCGCGGGGCGGCCGGGGGCCTGGTTCGTCGGGTTCGGGGGGCGAATCGGTGGGGATTGGTGTATGATTCCGCCGAAGTGGTGTAGCTAGATTCGGGCCGTCATGGTCGCACCGGACGATTCCGCTTGCCGCGCCGGGCCCGATGTAGCTTTGGTCGAGGCAGGGTCAACGGCAGAACGGATGCCCTCGGACGGAAAGTACCGTCGAGTCCTCTTGAAGATTTCCGGCGAGGCCCTGATGGGGCCGCGGGACTACGGGCTCGATCCCGCCACGGTGGACCGCCTTGCCGGCGAGGTCGCCGCCGTTCACGGCATGGGGGTCCAGCTCGCCCTGGTCGTCGGCGGCGGCAACATATTTCGGGGCCTGACCGGCGTGGCCGAGGGCATGGACCGGGCGACGGCCGACGACATGGGGATGCTGGCCACGGTCATCAATTCGCTCGCCATGCAAAGCGCCGTCGAGAAGGCGGGCGTTTCCGCCCGCGTCCTTTCGGCCATTCCCATGGCGTCCGTGTGCGAGCCCTACGTCCGGCGGGACGCCATTCGGCACCTGGAAAAGGACAGGATCGTGATTTTCGCGGCTGGCACCGGCAACCCGTTCTTCACCACCGACACGGCGGCCGCCCTGCGGGCGTCGGAAATGGGTTGCGACGTCCTCCTTAAGGGAACAAAGGTGGACGGCGTCTACAGCGCCGATCCCGAGACCCACGCCGAGGCCGTCCGCTTCGATCGCCTGGCATATCTCGAGGTGCTCGCCAAGGATCTGAAAGTGATGGACAGCTCGGCGATTTCGCTGGCCCGCGAAAATAAGATTCCGATCCTGGTGTTTTCGATACAGAATCCAGGGGCGTTCGTGGACGTGGTGAAGGGAGAAGGCAGATTCACGATCATCAGCGAAGAGGCATGAATAGTGGCAGAGCCGGATATTAAGGACATCCAGCGGCGCATGGACGGGGCGCTGGAAGTGCTTCGCAAGGAGTTCGCGGGGTTGAGGACCGGGCGCGCGTCGGCGAGCCTTCTCGAGCCCATCCAGGTCGAGGCCTATGGATCCAAGACGCCGCTTCCGCAGATCGCCACGATCAATGTTCCCGAGCCGCGCCTGATCACTGTCCAAGTGTGGGACGCATCGCTGGTCAAGACCGTGGAGGTGGCGATCCGCGATTCCGGCCTCGGGCTCAACCCGGCGAGCGACGGCCAGCTGGTGCGCGTTCCCATTCCCGACCTCAGCGAGGAGCGCCGCCGCGAGATCTCGAAGATCGCGGGCAAATACAGCGAGCAGACCCGGATCTCCGTGCGTAACGTGCGGCGCGACGCCATGGAAAAGCTGAAGCGGATGGAGCGCGAGGGCGAACTCTCCAAGGACGAGCACCACAGCTGGGCGCAGAAGATGCAGACTCTGACGGACGAGCACGTCAAGATGATCGACGAGGCCCTCGCCGCCAAGGAGCAGGAGATCATGCAGGTTTGAGCCGATGCAGCTGGCGCGCTCACATTCCGATCTGTCGTCTTCCCCCGCCCATGTGGCGATCATCATGGACGGCAACGGCCGCTGGGCCCGGGCACGGGGCCTTACCCGAACCGCCGGACACAAGCGCGGCGCCGAGGCGACCCGCGCGGTCGTCAGCGGCGCGCTCGATCTCGGGGTCGCCTATCTCACGCTCTACGGGTTCTCCTCCGAGAATTGGAAGCGCCCTCCGGCGGAAGTGGACGACCTCATGGGGCTGCTGCGGCTTTATCTGCGCGGCGAGATCGCCGAGCTCCACAAGAACGGGATTCGCCTGCGCGTCATCGGCGACCGCAACCGGTTTGCGCCGGACATCGTCTCGTTGATCGAGAACGCCGAGGCCCAGACGCGCGACAACACGGCCCTCACCCTCACCATGGCGCTGAGCTACGGCGGTCGCAGCGAGATCACCGCGGCCGCGCGCGAGATCGCGGAAGACGTGGCCGCCGGACGGATTCGGGCCGAGGAGGTCTCCGAAGAGACCTTCGCCGACCATCTCGCCACGGCGGGCATCCCCGATCCCGACCTGGTGATCCGTACCAGCGGCGAAAAGCGGCTGAGCAATTTCCTGCTTTGGCAAACGGCTTACGCCGAGCTGGTGTTCACTGAAAGGCTCTGGCCGGACTTCACGAAGCAGGACCTAGAGGATGCAATCCGGGAATTCCATCGGCGTGAACGGCGTTACGGCACGTGCGGTGGTTGACCGCAAGTCCGGCGAGCTGCACCGTCGCCTCCTGTCGGCTGCCGTTCTCGCCGCTCTCGCCTTGGCCGCCGTCTATTGGGGCGGCCTGTACTATCCGCTATTGATCCTTGCCTTCGCCCTCGTCATGGCGTGGGAATGGGACCGTCTTTGCGGCGAGGGCGCGTTCGGCCTCAGCGGCGCCGCGCTCATGCTGGTCGCCGCGGCGGTGGTCTATATGGCCGCCACCGGCCATCACCTCGTGGCGCTGGCGGTCAACCTGTGCGGCGCGCTGTTCGTCCTCGCCGTGGCTCGTCTCGCGGGGCGGCCGAATCCGACCTGGATCGCGCTCGGGGCCCTTTATATCGGGGTGCCCGTTCTTGCGCTCGTCTGGCTCAGGGGGGACGGGGCATTCGGCCGCGACGTCGTGCTCTGGCTTTTCGCCGTGGTCTGGGCGACGGAGATCGGCGCCTACGCCTGCGGCCGGCTCATCGGCGGACCGCGCCTCGCTCCGCGGATCAGCCCCAAGAAGACGTGGGCCGGGGCAGTGGGCGGGATCCTCGCCGCCGTTCTCGTCAGCGTCGCCGCCGCGGAAGTGGCTGCGGCGGAACCGAAGGGCCTTCTCCTGTTCGCGGTACTGGTGAGCGGGGCGGCCCAAGGAGGCGACCTGTTGGAATCCGCGGTCAAGCGGCATTTCGGCGTCAAGGACATGAGCCGGGTCATTCCCGGTCATGGCGGGGTCTTCGACCGGGTGGACGGCGTATTGATTGCCGCGCCGGTGACGGCCTTGGTCTGGCTCGCAGGGGGCGGGATTGCGTCATGGCGCTAGCGGGGAGAGAGACCGAGTCCAACGCCCGGCCGCGGCGCGTCACGATCCTGGGCTCGACGGGGTCGGTCGGCTGCAACACCATTGACCTGATAGAGCGCGATCCCGGCGGCTTCGTCGTCGAGGCGCTCACCGCCCGCGACAACGTGCATCTGCTTGCCGAGCAGGCGCGGCGCCTGCGCCCCAGCCTCGCCGTCGTCGCCGAGGAGTCCCGCTACGTAGAGCTCAAGGAGGCCCTTGCCGGGACGGGCATCGAAATCGCCGCCGGCGCCGCTGCCGTCGTCGAGGCGGCACAAAGGCCCGCGGACTGGGTCATGGCTGCCATCGTCGGGGCGGCCGGACTCGAGGCTACCCTGGCGGCGGTGCGCCGGGGCGTGGTCGTGGCCCTTGCCAACAAGGAATCGCTCGTTTGCGCCGGGGATCTCGTCACCGCGGAGGTCCGCCGCAGCGGCGCGACGCTGCTCCCCGTCGACTCCGAACACAGCGCCATATTTCAAGTCTTCGAGTTCGATCGCCGGGAGGCGATCGAGCGCATCATCCTCACCGCCTCCGGCGGTCCCTTCCGTACCCTGGACCGCGCCGCCATGGCCAATGTCACGCCGGAGGCGGCGGTGGCCCATCCCAACTGGGACATGGGGGCCAAGATCTCGGTCGATTCCGCGACCATGATGAACAAGGGGCTGGAAATCATCGAGGCCCACTACCTGTTTTCGATGCCCAGTGAGCGGATCGAAGTGCTCATCCATCCGGAATCCGTGATCCATAGCTGCGTCGCCTATGTCGACGGCTCGGTGCTCGCCCAGATGGGCTTGCCGGACATGCGCACCCCGATCGCCTACGCCCTCGGCTGGCCTCGGAGGATAGAGGCTCCGGTGCGGCGCCTCGACCTGGCCGCGCTCGGCCATCTCACCTTCGAAGCCCCGGATATCGAGCGATTCCCGGCGCTCAAGCTGGCCCGGCATGCCTTGCAAACTGGGGGGTGCGCCCCTACAATTCTGAACGCCGCCAATGAGGTCGCGGTAGCCGCATTCTTGGCCGGGCGTATCGGTTTTCTCGATATCGCTCGCATCGTGGAAGACACGCTCGAGACCGTGCCGCATGCCCCGATCGCAGGGCTCGCCGATGTGCTCGAGGTGGATCGTCTCGCCCGCATGGCCGCCGGCGGCGAACTCACGGAACTTGCCGCGTCCCTTTAACGTCGAAAGCGGATTTTCTGACATGGATCTACTTGCCGGACTCTGGAATTACGTCGTTCCGTTCGTCGTAATCCTGACGGTTCTCGTTTTCGTTCACGAGTTCGGCCACTATCTGGTGGCGCGCTTGTTTGGCGTCCGGGTGGAGGTCTTCTCCATCGGTTTCGGCCCGGAGATCTTCGGCCGCACGGATCGCGCCGGGACCCGCTGGAAATTCAGCATGGTTCCGCTCGGCGGCTACGTGAAAATGTTCGGTGAGACCGTCGTGACCGGCGCGGCCGAGGATGAAACCGGCCTGAGCCCCGAGGAACGGGCGGTGTCCTTCCAGCACAAGCCGCTGGGCCAGCGCACGGCCATCGTCTGCGCGGGCCCGTTGGCCAACTTCCTGTTCGCGATCATCGTGCTGACCGGGCTTTTCAGTACCTTTGGTCAGCCCTTCACCCCGCCCCTGATCGGCGCTGTTCAACCAGGCAGTGCGGCGGAGGCCGCCGGCATCCGGAAAGGGGACGTGGTCCTGCGCATCGACGGCGGCGCCATCGAGCGATTCGAGGAGATTCAAGGCATCGTCAGAGAAAGCCCGGGGATCCCGCTCGATGTCGTGGTGCTTCGCGAGGGTGCCGAAGTGCGGCTCGCCGTCACCCCGGAGTTCAAGGAGGAGACCGACCGTCTTGGCAACGTCCGGGAGATCGGGCTCCTAGGGGTTTACGGCGGGGGCCGACAGTTCATCCGGTACGGCGTCCCTACGGCGTTGTGGCGCGCCACTCGCGAAACCGTGTCCCTCACGGGAATGATACTCAAGGCCGTCGGGCAGATCATCGTCGGCACGCGCACCGCCGAGGAACTGGGAGGTCCTCTCAGAATAGCCCAAATGTCTGGGGAGGTGGCCGCGGGCGGACTCTTGCCCATCTTCTGGTTCCTGGCTGTGCTCTCCATCAATCTGGGGCTCGTCAACCTGTTTCCGATCCCCATGCTCGATGGGGGGCACCTGCTGTTCTATGCTGCCGAAGTGGTCCGTGGTAAACCACTGGGGCCGCGGGCGCAGGAGGTTGGGTTCGGCATCGGGCTGGCGCTGGTCGTCTGCCTGATGCTGTTCGTCACCTGGAATGACCTCGTCCAACTCAAGGTGTTCGAATTTCTAAGGGGCCTCGTTTCCTGACGCGGCGGCAATTGGAGGGGGGATTGAACGGTTACGTTCGAGCCGTGACGCGGGGCCTCTTTCTCGTGTGCGCCTTGGCCTTGTCCTTTCCGGCGGCGGGGCAGGCCCCGCCCGTGTCGGACATCATCCGCGAGATACGAATCGAAGGAAACCAACGTCTCGAGATCGGGACGATCGAGTCCTACCTCCTGGTCAAACGGGGCGATCGTTACGATGCCGCACGCGTGGACAGTTCGCTGAAGGCCCTTTACGCGACCGGTTTTTTCGCCGACGTCACCATCCACCGCGAAGCGGATGTCCTGTTCGTGACCGTTCAGGAGAACCCGGTCATCAACCGCCTCGCGTTCGAGGGAAACGAGCGTATCTCCGACGAGACGTTGCAGGCGGAGATCCAGTCGCGGCCGCGCGTAGTATACACCCGGGCGAGGGTCGAACGGGACGCGACGCGGGTTCTCGAGATTTACCGCCGCAGCGGCCGCTTTGCGGCGACCGTGCAACCGAAGGTCATCGAGCTCCCGGAGAACCGCGTCGACCTCGTCTTCGAGATCAACGAGGGCGACGTGACGCAGATCAGGAAGATCAGCTTCGTCGGCAACCGAAAGTTCAGCGACGGCCAGCTGCGCTCCGTGATCCTGACCAAGGAGGCGCGTTGGTACCGCTTCTTCACCTCGGATGACACGTACGATCCGGATCGGCTCTCGTTCGACCGGGAGCTGCTTCGTCGATTCTATCTCAAGAACGGTTACGCCGATTTCAGGGTCGTGTCTGCGGTGGCGGAGCTGGCCCCCAACAAAGAGAAGTTTCTCGTCACCTT
Organism: Alphaproteobacteria bacterium; assembly: GCA_036475545.1. GTDB lineage: Bacteria > Pseudomonadota > Alphaproteobacteria > DATDPM01 > DATDPM01 > JAZGAE01. The sequence goes on along the minus strand of JAZGAE010000100.1, from coordinate 7,418 downwards.
CACGGTCGAGGAAGGCGAGCGATATCGCTTCAGTAAGGTCAAGGTTGAGACGCACCTCGAGGACCTGGACCTGACCGAGCTGCGTGAGCTTGTGACCGTCGAGGATGGGACTTGGTACGACGCCGAGGAGGTCGAAAAGATCATCGACGCCATGACGAACTTTGCTGGCCGTTTCGGCTATGCGTTCGTCAACATCACGCCCCAGATCAGGCGCAATGTCGAGGCCCGCACGATCGACGTCACGTTCGTCCTCGAGGAAGGACCCCGGGTGTTCGTCGAGAGGATCAACATCACCGGAAATTTGAGAACGCTGGACGAGGTCATCCGGCGCGAGTTCCGGTTGATTGAGGGGGACTCCTACAACACGGCGAAGCTGAACCTTTCCGAGCAACGCGTTCGGAACCTCGGCTTCTTCGAAAGGGTCGACGTGGAAACGGTTCCGGGCAGCGCGCCCGACCGCACGGTCGTCAACGTCAACATAGAGGAAAAGGCCACTGGTGAGCTGTCGGTGGGCGGCGGTTTCTCCTCCGTGGAGGGCGTGCTCGGCAACCTCGCCATTCGCGAGCGCAACTTTCTGGGTCGCGGCCAAGACCTGCGGGCGGCGTTGCTGATTTCCCAACGCACCCAGGAGGCCGACATCAGCTTCACGGAGCCATACTTTCTCGGCCGCAGCATTTCCGCCGGATTCGACCTGTTCCGCATCACGCTAAACCGGCAGGACGAAAGCTCGTTCGACGAGAAGTCTCTTGGCTTCGTGTTGCGCACCGGCTACCGGGTGACCGAGTCGCTTCGCCAGTCTTGGCGGTACACCCTGCGCCGGGACGAAATCACGGACGTTCCCGCCTCTGCCTCCGTCTTCATCCAAGCGCAACGTGGAGAGACGACCACCTCCTCTATCGGTCAAACCCTTCTCTACGACCTGCGCAACGACCGCTTCGACCCGACGGACGGATACTTCGCCCAGCTCGCGGCCGATGTTGCGGGGCTAGGAGGCGACATCAATTATCTGCGGACCGTCTTGACCGGCGGTTACTTCTACCCGTTCACCAAGGACTGGGTGGGCAGCATAGGCGGAAGGGCCGGGATCATCTTCGGGCTTGCGGATGACGACGTCCGCATCAACGACCGGTTCTTTCTCGGCCAGGCCACCATGCGCGGATTCGATCTGGGCGGAATCGGCCCCAGGGACGCGAGCACGGGCGACGCCTTGGGTGGAAACCGGTTCTTCGCGGCCACGGCGGAGCTCAGATTCCCGCTCGGCCTGCCGAAGGCCCTGGGAATATCGGGTGTCGTCTTCACGGACGCCGGCAGCCTTTGGGATGTCGACGACAGCGGACCGAATATCCTTGACACCGAATCTTTGCGTGCGTCTGTTGGCGTCGGCGTTGCCTGGCGATCGCCGTTTGGGCCTATTCGGCTCGATATCGGCTTCCCAATCCTGAAAGAGGATTTCGACGACGAGGAGCCACTTCGGTTTAATTTCGGGACAAGGTTCTAGCGCATGAAACTGAAGTATAAGACGCTATCGCTGGCGATCGCCTTGGCGGTGGGCCTCGAATTCATGGTCCCTGGGTCCGCCTCGGCAAAGGACCCAGCGGGGGCGCCCGTCATCGTGGTCATCGACGTGCAGCGCATCCTGCGGGAGTCCCTCTCGGCGCAAAGCTTGGACACCCAGCTCGAGGCGCGCCAAGTGACCCTCAGGGATCAGTTCGCGAAGCTGGAAGAAGAACTGCGCGCCGCGGAACAGGAACTGTCCCGCCAGCGTACGGTGCTTGAGAAGGGGGCCTTCAACGAGAAGCGTCAGGCGTACGAGAAACGGATCGGAGAGGCCCAGCGGATGTTTACGACCAGCCGTAGGCAGCTCCAGCAGACCGCTCAGAAAGCGCGCAAGGAAATCGAGGTCGCCATTCTTCAGATAGCGGAAGGCCTGGGCGCCGAATTGAACGCCGATCTGGTCTTGGGGAGGCATCAAGTCATATTCTTCAATCAAGACCTGGACATAACCAGCCACGTTCTCGAGCGCTTGAACAAGCAGTTGCCGGCCGTGAAACTTTCGGCCCCCGAGAATCTGGAGCCAGCGGCCGAGGTCCCGACTGAGTAAGAGGGGCGGATTCAAGGGTAATGGTGGACCCACGTTTTTTTTCGGTTGCCGGCCCGTTCACACTGGAGGAGCTTGCGGAGATTGCCGGCGCGCGTCGGCAGCCCGCGGCGGCTGCGCAAGTCCGCTTCGTCGATGTTGCGCCCCTTGAGGTCGCCGGACCCGAACACGTCAGCTTCCTTGACAACAGGCTTTATATCGATGCCTTCGCCAAGAGCAAGGCGGGCGCCTGCATCGTCTCGCCCACCCATGCCGGAGAGGCGCCCAAGGGTATGGCGCTGCTGCTCACGGACGATCCTTACAAGGCGTACGCGCTCGTCGCGCGAGCTTTTTATCCTGCCGCAAAGCCCGTACCGGGCCAGGATCCGACGGCCCGCGTCGATCCCACGGCCCGCCTGGGCGAAGGGTCGGAGGTCGGGCCCGGCGTCGTCATCGGCCGTGACGCGGAGATCGGCGCACGTTGCCGCATCGGCGCAAACGTGGTCATCGGGCCGGGGGTTGTCATCGGCGACGACACGGCCATTGGCCCGGGCGCGGCGCTGAGCCACTGCATCCTGGGGTCCCGGATCCTCGTCCACGCGGGCGTGCGGATCGGGCAGGACGGTTTCGGCTTCGCGACGGACGAGGGCGCCCATACCAAGGTGCCACAGCTCGGTCGCGTCATTATCCACGATGACGTCGAGATCGGCGCCAACGCCACCATCGACCGCGGCAGCGGACCGGATACCGTAATCGGTCCCGGCTGTATGATCGACAATCTGGTGCAAATCGGCCACAACGTGCAACTCGGGCGGGGTTGTGTGATCGTCGCCCAGGTTGGTATTTCTGGAAGCACTCGGTTGGACGATCATGTGTTCGTCGGCGGGCAGGCCGGGTTTTCGGGCCACCTCAGGATCGGCCGTGGCGCCCGCGTCGCCGCGCAGAGCGGGGTGGTGAAGGACGTCCCGGAAGGCGTTACGGTTGGCGGCTATCCGGCGGTTCCGATCCGGCAGTGGCACCGCCAAACGGTCGCGTTGGCGCGCACCGGTGAGGGCAGGCGGAAGGGCGATTGAAGGATGGATCTCAGTGCTCCCAACGAGGCCGTGACCGAAATCGACATCGAGGGGGTGATGCGGATGATCCCCCATCGCTACCCGTTCCTCATGATCGATCGGGTGGTCGACTTGGTCTCGGGCGTCAGCGCCACTGGGATCAAGAACGTCTCCATCAACGAGCCGTTCTTTCAAGGCCATTTCCCCAACCGTCCCGTCATGCCCGGGGTGATGCTGATCGAGGCCATGGCCCAGACGGCAGCGGTGTTCGTGGTCTACACTCTTGGATCGGAGGCGGAAGGGAAGCTCGTCTATTTCATGTCTGTGGAAAGCGCCCGGTTCCGCAAACCCGTCTTTCCCGGGGACACGCTTCACGTCCACGTCGCGAAGCAGCGCCAGCGCGGTAATGTCTGGAAGTTCACCGGCGAGGCCAAGGTCGACGGCACCGTGGTGGCGGAAGCGATCATTACCGCCATGATACTGGACGAGTGAATGGCCGCGGTCCACCCAACGGCAATCGTCGAGCCCGGCGCCAGGATCGGCGCCGACGTTGCCATCGGCCCGTACTGCCAGGTCGGTCCCGAAGTTGAATTGCGGGACGGCGTGTCGCTGATGTCCCACGTCATAGTGGCGGGGCGCACGAGCATCGGCGAAGGAACTCGCATCTTTCCCTTCGCCTCGGTCGGGCATGAGCCCCAGGACCTCAAGTACCACGGCGAGCCGTCTACCCTGGTCATCGGTCGCAACAACGTCATCCGCGAATACGTCACCATGAACCCGGGCACCGAGGGCGGGGGCATGATCACCCGGGTCGGGGACAACGGCCTCTTCATGGTGGGGTCCCATGTCGCCCACGACTGCTGGATTGGGAACAACGTCGTCATGGCCAACAACGCGACCTTGGGCGGTCACGTCGAGGTCGGCGAATACGCGATGCTGGGCGGGCTCTCGGCGGTGCACCAGTACGTCCGCATCGGCCGCCATGCCATGATCGGAGGCATGTCGGGGGTCGAACACGACATTATCCCCTATGGGTCCGCGTTCGGGGAACGCGCCCGGTTATGCGGCCTCAACATCATCGGCTGCAAGCGGCGGGGCTTCTCCCGCGAGGACATCCACATTCTGCGCACCGCCTACCGGCTCCTGTTCGCGCAGGAGGGAACGATGAACGAGCGGCTGGACGACGTCACCGAAATGTTCGGGGACAACGAGTTCGTGATGGAAATCGTCGAGTTCGTCCGCTCGGACTCGACGCGGCCCGTGTGCCAGCCTAAAACGGAGAATGCCGCCTAAACTCGGAATCATCGCAGGCCAGGGCGCGCTTCCGGCCCGCATCGTCGAGACCTGCCGCAAGACCGGCCGCGAGTTCTTCGTCATCGCCCTGGAAGGCCAGACCGATCCTGCGGTCGTGACCGCCGCGCCGCATATCTGGACGCGCTTGGGCGCGGCGAATCGGGCCATCGAAACGCTGCACGAGGCCCGCGTCGAGGAGGTGGTCTTGGCGGGGGCCGTCACGCGGCCCTCGCTCGCCGCGCTGCGGCCGGATCTGCGCGGGGCCAGGCTGCTGGCCCGCTTGGCCCGGTCCGGCGTCGGTGACGACGGGCTGCTGTCGGCGGTGGTGAAAGAGCTTGAGGGCGAAGGCTTCCGTGTCATCGGCGTCGACGACATTCTCGGCGACATGGTCGCCGCGGAGGGCGTCTACACCGCTTGTTCCCCCGACGAGCAGGCGCGCGCGGACATCGAGATCGGCATCAAGATCGCCCGCGCCCTGGGTGAACTGGACGTTGGCCAAGCCGTGGTCGTGCAGCAGGGGGCCGTTCTCGGCGTCGAGGCCATAGAGGGCACCGACGCGCTCATCGCCCGCTGTGCCGGACTGCGCCGGGAAGGCCCCGGCGGCGTCCTGGTCAAGATCAAGAAACTGACGCAAGAGCGGCGTGTGGACCTGCCCACCGTCGGTGTCAAAACCGTCTCGGCGGCCGCCGCCGCGGGCCTGCGCGGCATCGCCGTCGAAGCCGGCGTCTCGCTCATCGTCGATCCGGACGCCGTGGTGCAAAACGCGGACGAGGCCGGCCTCTTTCTGGTTGCCGTAACGGTGTCCGAGTGAGCGCGGCCCCAACGGGGGAACCCGGCGAGCTCATCTTCCTCGTAGCCGGCGAAGCCTCCGGCGACGCCCTCGGCGGGCGCCTGATGGCTGCCCTCCAGCAACTGACCGGCGGATCGATACGCTTCGCCGGGGTGGGGGGCGAAGCCATGTCGGCCCGAGGGCTCGAGAGCCTTTACCCCATGGAGGAGCTTGCGGTCATGGGGTTCGTCGAGGTCGTGCCGCGGGTTCCCCGCCTTCTGCGCCGCATCGACGAAACCGTGGCGGCGATCCTAAAGCTGCGTCCCGCCGCGGTGGTCACCATCGACTCGCCCGCCTTCTCCTTCCGCGTGGCCCGCCGCGTCAAGGCGGCATCGGGCGCGGCCGGCCGGGACATATCCGTCATCCATTACGTGGCGCCGCAGGCATGGGCGTGGCACTCCGGGCGGGCGCGCAAGATGAACGACTTCCTGGACCACCTGCTCGTCCTGCTTCCCTTCGAGCCAGCGTTTTTCGAGAGGTTCGGCATTGGTTGCACCTATGTCGGCCATCCCGTCCTCGAGAGCGGGGCGGACAAGGGCGACGGAGGCGCCTTTCGCGCCCGCCACGGCATCGCCCCCGATGCTTGCGTGATCTGCATTCTTCCCGGGAGCCGCCATTCCGAAACCAGGCAGCTGCTCCCCGTTTTCGGCGACGCCCTCCGGTGTCTCAGCGAGGGTGTGCCGGGGCTGCACGCCGTGGCGGCGGGCACCGCCGCCACGGCGGACGAGGTGGCCGCGGCCGCGACCGGCTGGCCGGTGCCCGCGACGGTGGTGCGCGGCGACGAGAGGTTCGACGCGTTCGCCGCTGGCGATGTGGCGCTCGCGGCGTCGGGCACGGTGACGCTCGAGCTCGCGCTCGCCGGTGTCCCCATGGTCGTGGCGTACCGCACGAATCCGGTGACCGGCTGGGTGGCACGGCGACTCGTGAAGGTGCAGTATGCGAATCTGATAAACCTGATCCTCGACCGCGGAGTCGTGCCCGAGTTGCTGCTCGGCAATTGCCGCCCGGAGCGGCTGGCCGCGGCCGTACGGCGCCTGATCGAGGATAAGGCGGCGCGGGCGGAGCAACGGCAGGCCGCGGCTGAGGCTCTCGAGCGGCTGGGCCGCGGCGGCCCCAGCCCGAGCCTGCGGGCGGCTCAGGCCATTCTCGCGGTGATCGCCGAGTCCGCGGACCGGGGCCGGCCGCCGGAGATCCGAGACGTCGGAGGAGGAATGGCATGACCACCGAGACCAGCGGTCCCGAGGCCGAGAAACGTCTTCTGCATACCATGATCCGTGTCCGCGACCTGGATAGCGCCCTCCATTTCTACACGGACCTCTTGGGCATGAAGCTTCTGCGCCGCAAGGACTACCCCGACGGTAAGTTCACCCTGGCCTTCGTCGGCTACGGGGACGAGGCGGAGCACACGGTTCTCGAACTTACTCACAACTGGGATCAGGAGGAGCCGTACGACCTCGGCGGCGGCTACGGTCACGTCGCGATCGGCGTTCCGGATATCTACCGGACCTGCGACGGCCTGAAGGCCAAGGGCGTGACCATCACCCGTCCGCCCGGCCCCATGAAGCACGGCACGACGGTCATCGCCTTCATCGAGGATCCGGACGGCTACAAGATCGAGCTGATCGAGGACGGTACGTAAGGAAGCCGCCGGCGCCGCCGCGCGCGCCCTTAGAGCATAATCCGGTCAGGTGGATCGGCTGCGTTGCGTCGTGGCGAGGCGATCCGCCAGGCGCGGCGCGAAGGGCGAGGCGGGGGCATCGGCCGAGCGGCGCAACGCCGCGGGCGTTCCGCCCCAAGCCCGGCCCGGCGCAACCCGAAGGGCCGGGGTCTTTCGCGGCCACGGGTTCGTCGCGGAGCTCGCGCGTAGGCGCCGCTACGTGCTTCGCCCCGCTCCTGCCCGCGGCACAAAATTCCTCCGGCGCAGTCAGTTCAACCTGACCGGATTATGCTCTAGGGAACCCCGACCGGGCGGCGCGGCGCGCAATGAGCCCCGTTCCTTAGCCCAGTCCCTTGGTGCCTATTTTCAGGAATTTCTCGCGGCGGCGGGCGGCGAGCTCGGCAGGCTCGAGCACGACGAGCTCGTTGAGCGCGGCCTCCAGCGCGTCGCCCACCAATTTGATGGTCTCGTCGCGGTAGCGGTGGGCGCCCCCCACCGGCTCGGGGACGA
>JAZGAE010000099.1:0-10481 GCA_036475545.1 Alphaproteobacteria bacterium | reverse complement strand
TCGCGACATACGGGCTCCGAACAGGCTAGAGCGGTTTTAGGTAGATAGGAACCATTTGACCGGGATGATTTTGCGCGCCGGCTAGGCACCCGTCGCATTGCGATGCGGGGACATCGGAAAAGACGGGTAACGACGCCAGCGCGCAAAAGAACCCGGCCTGCGGTGGGGCAAATCGGCCCCCCGGGCGGCGTTGCGGCGCTTGCCCGATGCCCCGCCGCGCGCGGCGCGCCGCGCCTGGCCGAATGAGCCGATTTGCTCCCATCAAATTGACTCCTATCTACCTAGAACCGCTCTAGCCCTTCCTTCTGGCCCTGATACGGCTGGCGATCCACAATGCCAGCACCAGCGTGGCGGCGGCCGCCACTATCAGCCTGGTGTTCGGCGCGCCGCCCGCCTCCTCCTCGGGTTCCGCGACCGCCTCCGTTTTGCCGATCCCCGCCCGCAGCCGTTCGGCCTTCGCCGGATCGACCCACCAGCTGAAAAGCCCGAGCTGGTACTTGGGCGTGATCGCGGGACGCGCGAGCTTGTTCCAGTAGGCGATGCGGAAGTACGTGATGTGCCACTGGGGAACGACGTAGTGCCCCCACAGCAACACCCGGTCGAGGGCCCGGGTCCGCGCGACGAGGCTCTGGCGGTCGGGGGCGGAGATCACCAGCTCCAGCAACTCGTCCACCACGGGGTCCTTGACGCCGATCGAGTTGCGGCTTCCCATCGTCTCCGCCGCCGAGGAGCTCCAGAAGTCGCGCTGCTCGTTGCCGGGCGAGAGCGACTGGCCCCAGCCGCCCACGATCATGTCGAAGTCGAAATTCTCGACCCGGAACTCGTACTGGGAGGTATCCACGGTGCGCATGCGCGCGGTGATGCCAAGGCGCTCAAGGTTCTTCCTGAACGGGGCCGCGATGCGCTCGAAGAGCGGATTGACGAGGAGGATCTCGAACTCCATGAGCTGGCCCGACGCCTCGTGCACGAGCCTGTTCTCGCGAAGCACCCAACCAGCGTCCTCGAGCAGCCGGCGTGCCTTGCGCAGGTTCGTCCGGATTCCGCCTTCGACTTGGCTCGACGGCGGCGCGTAGGTTTGCGTGAACACCTCGTCGGGAACCCGCCCGCGGTAGCGCTCCAGGATCGCCCGCTCCTCGCCTTCCGGCAGCCCCCTCGAGGCGAGCTCCGAGTTCGCGAAATACGTCTTGGTGCGGGTGTAGGCCCCGTGGAAAAGAGCCCGGTTCGTCCACTCGAAATCGAAGGCTTGGGCGAGCGCCCGGCGCACCTTCGCGTCCTGGAAGAACGGGCGGCGGGTGTTGAAGATGAAGGCCTGCATGCCTTGCGGCTGTTCGTGCGCGATCTCCTCCTTGACCACCAGGCCCTGCCGCAACGCCGGAAAGTCGTAGCCCGTCGCCCAGACCTTGGCCGTGTTCTCCTGGCGAAAGTCGTACTCCGAGGCCTTGAAAGCCTCGAGCGCCACGGTGGCGTCGCGGTAGTAGTCGTAGCGCACGACGTCGAAGTTGTACTGGCCGCGGTTCACCGGAAGCTCCGCGCCCCAGTAGTCGGCGACCCGCCGGTACGTGATGGAGCGTCCGGGATCGACCGATTCCACCCGGTACGGGCCGCTTCCCAGGATCGGCTCCAGGGTCGTCTTGCCGAACTCGGCCGTCTCGAAGAAGGCCTTGGAGAGGATCGCGAACTGGCCGAGGATGAAGGGGAGCTCCCGGTTGTTGCCCTCGATGAAGCTGAACTTGACCTTGCGCTCGCCCAGTTTTTCGACCCTGGCGACGTTGCCGTAATAGACGCGGTAGAAGGGCTGGCCCTTGGTCGTCAGGGCCTCGAAGGAGAAGATCACGTCGTCTGCGGTTATCGGTGAGCCGTCGTGAAAGCGCGCCTCGGGCCTGATGTTGAATATGACCCAGGAGCGGTCGGGCGGCACCTCCACGCTTTCGGCGACGTATCCGTAAGCCGACGCCGGCTCGTCCTCGGAGCCGGCGAGCAACGTCGCGATGGTCAGCTGCCAGCCTTGGGCCGACACCCCCTTGATGATGAAGGGGTTGAGGCTGTCGAAGGTTCCGAACGCCCAAAGCCGCACCTCCCCGCCCTTGGGGGCGTCAGGGTCGGCGTAGTCGAAATGCTCGAACCCTGGCGGATACTTGAGGTCGCCGTGGATCGAGAGCCCGAGGCTCACGACCCCGCCGGTCTCCGCCTTCGCGGCCATTCCGGTGGCGGGTGCGACGGCAAACGCGGCGAGCGTAAGGGCGAAGAGCGCGGCGATGAGGGATCGCATGATCGCGTGATCCGAGCGGTCTGGGTGGGTTCGGCAGCGAACTTAGGAAGAAATCGGGGCCGCGCCAAGCCTGTTTTCCAAGGCTTCCCCGGCCATCAGCCCCCTTGCTCCGGCTCTCCTCCGGCGGAGAGAATCTTCAGCGCCTCGGCGTGCACCCGCTCGTCGCCGGCGGCGATCACGCGGCCGTCCGAGTCGAGCCCCAGCGGCTTCCCCTGCCAGTCGGTCATGATGCCGCCCGCGGCCTGCACCACCGGGGCGAGCGCGCAGAAGTCGCACGGCTTCATGTTGGCCTCCACCACCAGGTCCACGAAGCCGGTCGCGAGCATGGCGTAGGCATAGCAGTCGGCCCCGTATTGCGGCCGCTTGACCGCCTCGCACAGAGTCTCGAAGGCGTAGGCGTCGGCGCCGACGAACATGTGCGGCGTGGTGGCGTACAGCATCGCCTCGGAAAGCTTGGCGCAGGAGCGGACCCGGACGCGCTCGCCGTTGAAGGCGGTGGGCAAGCCCTCCCCTCCGATCCAGCGCTCGCGAAGCACCGGGTGGTCGATGAGCCCAAGAATGGGGATGCCGTCGTGGACGCAGCCGATCAGCGTCCCGAACAACGGTTTTCCGGTGATGAACCCGCTGGTGCCGTCGAGGGGGTCGACGACCCAGACGTAGGGCGCGTCCCGGCGCACCGGCGCGAATTCCTCGCCGACGACGCCGTGGTCCGGGAACTCGGCCTCGATCATCTCTCGAAGCGCCGTTTCCACCTCGCGGTCGGCGATGGTGACCGGTGTCGAGTCGGCCTTCTCGTACGCGCGGATGTCGGTTCGGAAGTAACCCCTGAGCACGGTGCCGGACGCGTCCGCCATGCGCTCGGCGAGGCCAACGAGCGCCTCGGTGCTCACGGACGCACCGGTGGCGGTTGGAACGCGGTTCATAGGCGCAGTCTGACCGGAAACGGGCATGAATGGAAGCGGCTCATCCGCCCCGCCGGCCCGGCGAGGGGTCCGCCGCCGGCGTCCCGGGAAGACCGCCCGTCAGCGCGGAGAATACGTGTAGCCGAAGGCCCCGAGCAGGTGCCGGACGTCGCCCTCCCCGTCGCCGAGGGGCATGACGATGCCGCGGAACAGGGCGTCGCGGTTGTCGCCGGTGACGAACGGTCCGCTCGCCAACACCGGTTTTCCCATGGCCGCGGCGGCCTGGAAAACATCCGACAACTTTTCCCACAGGGACGGCGGCAGAACGTCCGCCGCGCGCGCCCCTTCGAGGTCCTTGCCGCAGGCCGTCGCCAGCGTCCGGCCGGCGTAACTCAGGACGCTCTCGCCGATCTGGCTTTCGAGCGCGACCACGTAGAGGTGGGACCACAGGCCGCGTCCCGCACGGGCCTCCTCGGCGCCCAGGGGCAAGTCCGCGACGGACGGCATCGGGCGCTCGCCCCGCAGCTCTCCCCAATACGAAAGGGCTTGGCCGACCAGCCGCCGTTCCGGTGGCGATAGCCCCTCCATGTCGGCGGAGGATCCGGGAAGGTCTCGTTTGGCCATCCCCTGCACCCGTCGCGGCTACCGGCCGAGGCCCGCCCCCGAGGACCGGGAACGCGGCCAAAGGATAATCGAAAGAGTCCGGATTTCATAGCGGGCCCGGGCTCGGTGCCCGGCCGGCCCGATCCATGATGCCCTCCGGCGACAGTCCCGATGCCCGGCCCGCCGCGCCATGCGGTCGGACGGGCGCCCTAATCGCCTGTCGCTTCCTTGAGATAGGCCAGCAGGTTGGCGCGATGCCCGGCGTCGGTCACCGGCTTGGCGAGGATCATCTTGTTTCCCTGGACCATCGCCTTGGGATTGGTGAGCCAGCGGTCGAGGTTTTCTTCGGTCCACACGATCCCGGAGTCCACCAGGGCCTTGGAGTACTTGAAGCCTTCCACGGCCGCGGCCTCGCGGCCCCAAACGCCGGCCAGGCTCGGCCCCACGCCGTGCTTGCCGGGCTCCATCCTGTGGCAGGCGAAGCAGAGGTGCTTCTTGAAGACCGCAGCGCCGGCCTTCGGGTCGCCGGCGGCCAGCGCCGCCACCTCTTCCTCCGCGGCCGCCGCCGCCACCTCGGCGGCCGGCTCGGGCGCGGGCTCCGCTTCCTCCACTGCCTCGGCCTCCACGACCGGCTCGGGCGCGGGCGCCGCTTCCTCCACTGCCTCGGCCTCCACCACCGGCTCGGGCGCGGCCGGGGCCTCCGCCGTCGGCCGCGCCTCTTCCTCGGGGCTCACCAGCGCGTTTCCGATCACGCGGATGGCGGTGAAAAACAACAAAACGAAGAGAACGGCGCCGATAATGTCGATGGTTTTAAATCTCTTCATGACCCTCACACTCGCGGCTCCCGGCCTCGGCCCTCGCTGATTCGCCGCTTTTCCCCCTGCAGCCGAAACCGTATAAGGGGCCCCGGGCGAACCCCCGCGGGGCGGCTTCGTAATGGTTTACTGTCTGGCGCAACCTTGGCGCAACGCCGAAGTTCTCTCGACGGGCTCCCGTGGCGGCGCCGGCGGGTGGCCGCGGCGGTGAGCGCGCCTGGCAATCCCATCGTCCTGATCCCCGCCCGGCTCGCCGCGACGCGGCTTCCCCGCAAGCCGCTCGCGGACATTCACGGCCAACCCATGATCGTCCACGTCTGGCGCCGCGCCATGGAGGCCGATGTCGGGCCCGTGGTGGTGGCCTGCGCGGAGGCCGAGATCGCCGAGGCCGTCACCGCCGCCGGCGGCCGCGCGATCTTGACGCGCCCGGATCACGCCTCGGGCTCCGATCGCATCTTCGAGGCCCTCGAGGCGATCGATCCGAAAGAGGAGTTCGATGCCGTGGTCAACCTTCAGGGCGACCTCCCCACCATCGACCCGCAAGCGATCCGCGCGGTGCTCGGGCCGCTTGCCGGGGCGGACGCCGACATCGCCACCCTTGCCTTCGAGATCACGGATTCGAGCGAGCGGGACGACCCCAACACGGTCAAGGTGGTGATCTCTCTCGAGCCGGGCAGGGACCAAGGCCGGGCGCTCTATTTCAGCCGCGCCAAGGTGCCCTTCGGCGACGGGCCGCTCTACCACCACGTTGGGCTCTACGCCTATCGCCGCGCCGCGTTGGCGCGGTTCGTGAGGCTGCCTCGCGGAACCCTGGAGACGCGCGAGAGGCTGGAGCAGCTCCGCGCGCTGGAGGCCGGGCTCAGGATCGACGTGGCGCTCGTTGACACGGTTCCGCCCGGTGTCGATACTCCCGCGGATCTCGAGCGCGTCCGCGCGACTTTCGCGCGTTAACGGCGCACGCGGCAGGCCGGGTCGCTCAACCAGCACCGCCGGGGAAATCATGCCAGGAAATTCCGACCCGAGCCGCACCATCGCCTTCCAGGGGATGGCCGGCGCCTATTCCGATCTCGCCTGCCGCAGCGTCTATCCCGACATGCAGACGCTTCCGTGTCCCTCCTTCGAGGACGTCTTCACGGTCGTCGAGGAAGGGAGCGCGGCGCTCGCCATGATCCCGATCGAAAACTCGGTGGCGGGCCGTGTGGCGGAGATTCATCAGCTCCTCCCCCACACCAAGCTGCGCATCGTGGCAGAGCATTTCCAGCGCGTGAACCACCACCTGCTGGCGCTCCCGGACGCCCGAATCGAGGATCTCGAGGCCGTGCACAGCCACGTCCACGCGCTCTCGCAATGCCGCAGCCTCATCCGCGAGCTGGGGCTCGAACCGGTCGTCCATGCCGACACCGGCGGCGCCGCCGCCGACGTGGCGGCGAGAGGCGACAAACACGTCGCCGCCATCGCCTCCGGCCTCGCCGGAGACATCTACGGCCTGGTCACGCTCAGGTCCAACATCGAGGACGCCGAGCACAACACCACGCGGTTCCTGGTGCTGGCCCGCGAGCCCGTCGATCCCGACCCGGAAAAAGGGTCGGTGATAACGAGCTTCGTCTTCCGCGTGCGCAACGTGCCGGCGGCCGTGTACAAGGCGCTCGGCGGCTTCGCCACGAACGGCGTCAACATGACGAGGCTGGAGAGCTACATGATCGGCGGCGAGTTCCAGTCGGCCCAGTTCTACGCCGACGTCGAGGGGCACCCCGGGCAGACGAACCTGCGGCTTGCCTTCGAAGAGCTCGACTTCTACTCCCGCGAGGTGAAGATCCTCGGCGTGTACTACGCCCATCCCTTCCGCCACGGCGCGCCCTTGAAGGGCGGTTGAACGCCGCGCGGCCCTCGTGATGGTCCCGCATCACGTCGAACCGCGCTCCTGCCCGCGGCACAAAATTCCTCCGGCGCAGTCAGTTCAACTTGACCGGATTGTGCTCTAGGGGAAGCCCTCCGCGGCCCTGAGGCGGCCACCCTCGGGCCCGCACATGCTGCAATAACACTCCCAGATACGCCGCCTGGGAGCGCGGACGTAGTGGTACTCCTCGCCGCAGCCGGTGCAGATCCACGTCACGACGGCGTGGGTCTCGCGTGAGAGGTACTCCAACTTGTGGGAGATCTCCGGGGGCTCGCCCAGGAGCGCCATCACCCTCTGCCAACGCCAGTCGTGGCGGCAGTTCCGCCCATAACGCAAGTCGGCGATGACATGGGCGCACTCATGGAGGAAGGTGGCGTCGCGGTCCGCTTCGCGCCCGAGCAACAGCAATTGGGCGTTGAGCACGATGCGCCGCTCCTTCGTGTAGGCCGCGCCCGCCTGTATCTTCGCCCGGCGGGTGATCTCGACCGTGCATTCGAGACACCCCCTGAATGCGCCGCCGATGCCGGCCGCGCCTCTGAGCCGCCCCTTCAAGCCCCAGGCGCTCGCCACGCCCGCGACGGTGCCGAGATTTCCGCGCATGCCCCTCAGTCGATCATTGCCGGGCCGACTGTAGCGCGACTTGGGCCTGAGACGGCAAGCCCCTTTTTCGCCCGGCTCACGGGGCCGTCGGGCGATCGGCCTTGCGACTCGGGCGCCCGAACCTGATATAGTGGCCGTGGGAGGCTGGCGGCGGACGGGCCGCTCGCCAACCCGGTCAGGTCCGGAAGGAAGCAGCCGTAACGAGGTCCGGCCCGGGTCGTCCTTACCAGCCTCCCGCCCCGTGTAAGACCGTCCCGCCTCAGGCGCCCGTCCCAGGTATAAGCGACGCCCCCGAGGTTATGAGCAAAAGAGACCACGCCGCGCCCTATCGCGTCCTCGCCCGCAAGTACAGGCCGGGGAGCTTCTCCGGACTCATCGGCCAGGACGCCATGGTGCGGACGCTCAAGAACGCCATCGCCTCGGGCCGGCTGGCGCACGCCTTCATCCTCACCGGCGTGCGCGGGGTCGGCAAGACCACGACGGCGCGCATCATCGCCCGCGCGCTCAATTGCGTCGGCCCGGACGGCAGCGGCGGGCCGGCGCCCGAGCCGTGCGGCGCGTGCGAGCACTGCCAGGCCATCGCCGAGGACCGGCACGTCGACGTGATCGAGATGGACGCCGCCAGCCGCACCGGCGTCGACGACATCCGCGAGCTCATAGAAGGCGTGCGCTATCGCCCGGTCTCGGCGCGCTACAAGATCTACATCATCGACGAAGTCCATATGCTCTCGAAGTCCGCCTTCAACGCCCTCTTGAAGACGCTCGAGGAACCGCCCGAGCATGTCAAATTCATCTTCGCCACCACCGAGGTGCGCCGCGTCCCCGTAACCGTGTTGTCGCGCTGCCAGCGCTTCGACCTGAGACGGGTGGACTTGAGCCGGCTCACCGCCCATCTCGCCGAGGTCTCGGACAACGAGGGCATCGCCGTCGAGCCCGGCGCGCTGGCGCTCCTCGCCCGCGCCGCCGATGGCTCGGTGCGCGACGCACTCTCGCTCCTGGACACGGCGATCGCCCACGGGGCGCCGCAGGCCGACGGCGGAAAGAGCGCCGCCGCGGCGGCCGTCACCGAGGCGCAGGTCCAGGAGATGCTGGGCCTCGCCGACCGCAGCCGGGTCGTCGACCTGTTCGACCACGTGATGAAGGGCGAGGCGGCGGGCGCCCTCGATGCCCTCGACGAGTTCTACGCCGCCGGGGCGGATCCCGCGATGGTCTTGCAGGACCTTCTCGAGTTCTGCCATTGGCTCACCAGGCTCAAGGTGGTGCCGGGGCTGGCCGACAGCCCCGAGGCCGGCGAGGTCGAACGCGAGCGCGGGCGGGAAATGGCGGAGCGGCTGACCATCCCGGCGCTGGCGCGGGCCTGGCAGGTGCTGCTCAAAGGGCTTTCCGAGGTCCACTCGGGGTCGTCGCCGATCGCCGCGGCCCGCATGGTGCTGGTGCGGCTCGCCTTTGCCGCGGAGCTTCCCGCCCCCGCGGAGCTGGTGCGGCGCCTCGAGGAGAGGACGCCGTCGGCGACCGCGGCCGGGCGCGGGGACGCCGCCGCCACCGTCGGCGCCCGCGGAAGCGAGGCCGACGCCGGTGCCGAGGCGCCGGAGACCGGCCCAGGGCGGGTCGCGCCGGGGCCCCAGCCGGGCGAGCCTTCGGCGGGCCCTTCGGGCCAACCGGCAGGGACTCCCCCGGGCCACGCCGGGCCGCCGACGGCCCTGGCGGCAAGCCCGGCTCTGGCGGTCGAGCCCGTGCCCCAGCAGGCGGAGCCGGCCGCCGGCGAGGCGCCGGAACCGCAAAGCTTCGCCGACGTCGTCGCCCTCTTCGCGCGGCATCGCGAGGCCATCCTCCACGCCCACCTGATGGCGGACGTTCACCTGGTCCGGTTCGAGCCCGGCCGCATCGAGTTCCGGCCCGGGCGGCACGCGCCCGCCACCCTCGCCAACCGGCTGGGCGAGCTGCTTCATCGCTGGACCGGCCGGCGCTGGGTGGTGAGCGTCTCCAAGGAGGAGGGGGCGCCGACGCTCAAGGAGCAGGCCCTGGCGGCCAAAGCCAAGGCCCGGCAGGAGGCGGCGGCGCATCCATCCGTCCGCGCCGTGCTCGGGGCCTTCCCCGGCGCCACCATCGCCTCCGTGCGCGAGGGCCGCACCGCCGAATCGCCAACGCCAGAGCCTACAGACGGAGACGAAGCCCCATGAATAATCTCGGTCGGATGATGAAACAGGCCCAGGAGATGCAGGCCAGGATGCAAGAGGTGCAGAAGAAGCTGGAGGCCGAGGAGATCACCGGCATCTCCGGCGGCGGCATGGTCGAGGTTACCCTCACCGGCAAGGGCGAGGCGCGCCGGGTGAAGATCGACCCCAACCTGGCCGACCCCTCCGATCTGGAGGTTATCGAGGACCTGATCGTCGCCGCCTTCAACGACGCCAAGGGAAAGGTCGACGCCCACCTCGCCGAGGAGATGGCGAAGGTCGCCGGGGGACTGGGGCTGCCGCCGGGGCTGGGGCTGGGGCCCTGACCGCCGTGGCCCGGCCAAGCTCCTGAGACATGCCTCAGTCCGAGATCGAGCGGCTCGTCCAGCTTCTGGCGAAACTCCCGGGATTTGGGCCGCGGTCCGCCCGCCGCGCGGCGCTTTACCTCATCAAGCGCAAGGAATCGCTGCTGGAGCCCCTGGCCGGCGCGCTGGGCCAAGCCGCGGCGAACATCGGCGCGTGTTCGGTCTGCGGCAACTTGGACGTCCAAGACCCGTGCGCCGTCTGCGCCGATCACCGCCGCGACACGTCCGTGATATGCGCGGTCGAGGAGGTGGCGGACCTGTGGGCGATCGAGCGCACCGGCGCCTACAAAGGGCTCTATCACGTGCTCGGCGGCACGCTCTCGGCCTTGGACGGGGTCGGGCCGGAAGACCTCAATATCGCGAGGCTCGCGGCCCGGGCGGGCGAGGCAAGCGTGCGCGAGGTGATTCTCGCCATGAACGCAACCGTCGACGGCCAGACCACCGCCCACTACGTCGCGGACCGCCTGACGGAAAGCGGCGTTGCGGTGACGCGCCTCGCCCACGGGCTGCCCGTGGGCGGCGAGCTCGACTATCTCGACGACGGCACCTTGACCGCGGCCTTGAACGCCCGCCGCCCGGTGTCTCCCGGGGGATCGTGAGACCGTCCGCGGGGCCGGGGGCCGGGGGCCGCGTGGCCGTTGAGGCCGCGGGCGTGCGCGGCGGTCGGCCCGCGGTACATTCCTATTAAGCCTATTGAGGCCCTATTGGGGCGTGGCTCCCGGGCACCGCCGCCCGCCGCCTGGTGTCTCCTGGGGGATCGTGAGACCGTCCGCGGGGCCGGGGGCCGCGCGGCCGTTACGATTAGCGTCGGTGAGCCTGGGGCGAAGGCGATGGCTTTTTGTTCTTGGCGGCGGCC
>JAZGAE010000098.1:0-51693 GCA_036475545.1 Alphaproteobacteria bacterium | reverse complement strand
GCATCCACCCTCCGCAGCGGCAGCCCGGCCTTCGCAGCCGAAGGGGCTGCTTCGGCGGAGTGGGTCACCGCTGCTGCGGAGGACGGGTCGGCCGAGCGGCGCAACGCCGCGGGCGCCCGCCCCGGCGCAACCCGAAGGGCCGGGGTCTTTTGCGGCCACGGGTTCGTCGCGGAGCTCGCGCGGTGGCGCCGCTACGTGCTTCGCCCCGCTCCTGCCCGCGGCACAAAATTCCTCCGGCGCAGTCCGTTCAACTTGACCGGATTACGCTCTAAGAGGGCCGTTTTTCTTGGCGCCGCTTTCGCGACCCGACTAAACTGGCGGGTGGGATGACCGGCGATGAAGAACGCCTCGGAACAGCCCAAACGGTGGGTGTGCCCGCGTTGCAATTCGGAATACGACGACGCGGAAATCGTGGAGTCCGCGGACAGGGATCCCTTGTACGTGGTGACGGAGCACGTCTGTCCGCACTGCGGGGAACTCTTGCAGCCCAAGGCCTAGGCGTTCCCCCGGGCCCCCGGCGGCGGGAGTGCGGTCGCTCCCTGGCGATGCGGCGGGACGGGCAACACTGTGACGGCAAATTGCGCCTGCCGCGACCCGGCCTCAGGCAGCGATAGGCTTTAGTGGCAATCCGAAAGGGGAGGGAGATGAACAGGCTTGTGGGAATCGTGGCCGTTGCCATGCTGATTGGGCCTCTCGCCCTGGCGGGCGAGCGCGGGCCCGGCGGGTCCGCCCCCGAGGCGCCTCAGAACTGGGCGTGCCCGAGCGGGGTTCCGACCGGGGGAGCGGACGAGCAGCTGGCCGCCGACCGGCCTTGGCACGCCGAGGTCGACTGCGCGCCGGGCATATGCCGGCCGGCGACGCAGTCCTGCCCTGTTCGGGCGGACCCGGCGGGAACGCTTCGGCTGGCCGAGGAGGAGGGGGAGAGCCGCTGCGTGCCGACCTGTACGGAGACCTACGTGGCGTGCAGGGACAAGTGTACGTGGTCGCACTGCGTCGCCCTGTGCAAATCCAAGTACGAGGAATGCAAGAAGAACTGCCCGTAAGGCGGGCGGCGGCCGAGCCTCGCTGGAGTTGGCGCCCGGCACCCGCCTGGCAACACGCGGGAGGCCCGGCGCGGGGACGCCGGCGGCGGGCCCCGGCGGCGGCGCGATGCTTTGCGCGCTCCGCGCAGATCGAAAATACAAAGCCTCCCAGCTAGTTACGCAACTTCGTTCAAGTGCATTCTTCGGCACTGATATGCGACGCTCCGGCGGGCTTGGCCCAAAACGACCCTCGCGCGGCGATAACGGGCGCCGGGCCGCGGTGTCGGCGTCGCGCCCGAGCCTTGAGGTCTCAACTGGACGGCCGAGCGGTGCCGGCCTCACCCAAAGAGGTACCAATGAACGGTTGTTGGCGGTAGACTTTTCGTCCGCTGAAAGCGACCAATCGGCTCATCCTTTTGGTGGGCGAGGCCGTTCCCGCGGCAACAGGAACATGGCCTGGCGCGGTCCGTCTAAACCCCTTGCGAGAAGACCATGAAGTGCCGGGTTATCTGCCTAGCCATTTGTCTCGGAGTGTGGACGCCGGCGGCGGCGGACTCTGACCACGCCCAGGCCGCCTTCGAACGCGGAGACTACCGCGCCGCCCTGAAGCAAGCGATACCGGTGGCCGTCGAGGGCGACGCCGCCGCCCAGACCCTGCTCGGCAGGTTGTACTTCCACGGGCTTGGGGTGCCACGGAACTACACCCTGGCGGCGGCCTGGTACCGGAAGGCGGCCGCCCAGGGGGTTGCGGCGGCTCAGGCCGTCCTTGGCGTCCTGTACTTGGACGGCATCGGTGTTCGCCGCAACCCGACGCAAGCGCTCGACTGGCTGCGGCGCGCCGCCCGACAGGGGAATGCCGACGGCCAGTTCGGCCTGGGCTTCGCTTATTACGAGGGGGACAGCGTCTCCCAGGACTATGTCGAAGCGCGGAAGTGGCTGCTCGCCGCCGCCAACCAGGGTCATGCGGGCGCCCAGTATTACCTGGGCTTTCTCTACGCCGACGGCCACGGGATCGCCAGGGACGACGCTGCCGCCATCAAGTGGTGGCGCCGCGCCGCCTCGCAGGACCATGCCGGCGCGTCGACGCAGCTCGGCCTGGTTTATTCCGAAGGCCGAGGAGCGCCCGAGGACCACGCGGAAGCGGTGGAATGGTTCCGCCGCGCCGCCGAGCAAGGCGACCCGCAGGCCCAGGTCATGCTGGGGATGTCATACGGCAAGGGCCGGGGCGCTCCGCGGGACTATGTCGAGGCCCACACCTGGGTCAACCTCGGAGCCTCGAGACTGTCGCCGGGGAGACAACGCGACATCGCAGTCGATTATCGTGCCCAAATCGTCGAGCACATGAGCCCGGAAGAGATCAACGAGGCGCAGAAACGGGCGCGGGACTGGTTCCGGCGAAACGGCAAAGGGTCCCGTGGCACGGCGGCCCCGGACGACGAGTTGACCGACTATTCGATCATCGTCGAGTAGTGCGGACTCCAGCGTTCGCGACTGCCGCCCCTTGGGCGGTTCGGCCTCGCCTGGTGGGACGTAGGCCTCCCAGCGCCCGGGACGGCCGTTGCGAGGTCGGGATTTCGTCCGCCCAGGGCCGTTGCACGCGCCAGCCTGCCATGCCAGCACTTTGAAATCTTCGCCTTTTGTTAACGGACGATATGCCCTTTTCAGGCCGGAACTCCGGTCCCCCCTGGCACCTCGCGGGCCGGCCATGAGGCCGGCGTTGCCGGCGGCCTGGCGCGTCCTGGCTTCTACTGCTGCGGCCCGTGCCGTGGTAGTAATTTGAACCCACCCGCTAGGGGACGGGCAGGGTCACGCCCAAGGCCCACCTTTTCGTTCACGCTTGTCAGAGGCAGGGAATTCGGCCAAGGGCATGGAAACCGTCGAAGCGATTCTCGGCGAAGTCAGCGGCTTCATCTGGGGCCCGGTCATGCTGGCCCTGCTGTTGGGAACGGGCGTGTATCTCAGCGCGGGCCTGCGGCTGCTGCCGTGGCGCAAACTCGGCCTCGGCATTCGTCTGACCGCCAGGGGCGTGCGCAAGGAGAAACAGAAAGGGGAGGGGGAGATCACCCCCTTCCAGGCGCTGTCCGTGGCGCTGTCGGGCCAGATCGGCACCGGCAACATCGCCGGCGTGGCGACGGCCCTCTATTTCGGCGGGCCGGGCGCCATCTTCTGGATGTGGATCACGGCGCTCGTCGGCATGGCGACCCAGTACAGCGAGGCCGTGCTCGCCGTCCGCTTCCGCAAAGTGGACGAGGCGGGCAGGTACGTTGGCGGCCCGATGTACTACATCCGGCATGGGCTCCACCGGCGGTGGCATTGGCTCGCCGTGCTGTTCGCGCTGTTCGCCATGATCGCGGCGTTTGGCATCGGCAACATGGTGCAGGCCAACTCGGTCGCCCACGTCTTTGGGGACTCTTTGGAGCGCTATTTCGAAATTCCTCGCGGCGTGACCGAGCCCGTGACTGGGCTGATTCTGGCGGGGCTCATTTTCATTGTCATCATCGGCGGGGTCCGGCGCATCGCCGAATGGGCCGAGCGCCTGGTTCCCGTCATGGCAGTCGCCTATGTCGCGGGCGCGCTCTTGATTCTGGCCATGCATGCCCCCGCGATCCCGATGGCCTTCGCCCAGATCTTCACGGCCGCCTTCACCGGCGAGGCCGCGGCCGGCGGCGCGGCCGGCGGTGGGATCTTGCTTGCGATCCGCTGGGGCGTGGCGCGCGGCGTGTTCTCGAACGAGGCGGGTTTGGGAAGCACGCCCATCGCCCATGCCGCGGCACGCACCACCGACCCCGTGAACCAGGGGATGATCGCCATGCTTGGCACCTTCATCGATACCATCGTGGTCTGCACCATGACTGCGCTGGTGATCCTGGTCACCGGGGCGCTCGCCAGCGGCTTGAACGGGGCGGCGCTTTCGGCGCTCGCGTTCAGCCAAGCCCTGCCGGGGCTGGGCGACTTCATCGTCACCTTCGGCCTCGTCGTCTTCGCGTTCACCACGCTGCTGGCGTGGAGCTACTACGGCGAGCGATGCGTCGAATATCTGTTCGGGCTCAAGCTGATCCCGATCTACCGGCTGGTTTGGGTGGTGATGATCTTCGTCGGCGCCCTCGGAAAGCTCAATCTGGTCTGGCTCTTATCCGACGTCATGAACGGCCTCATGGCGATCCCGAATTTGCTTGCGCTCTTGCTCTTGAGCCCGCTGGTCTTCAAGCTCAGCCGGGAGTACTTCGCGCGCCGCGCGCAAGAGGCCGAGCCGGTGCCTCCCCCGGGGGAGGGGCAAGGTTGAGGGTCTTCCTGCGGGCCTGCGGCGGCGCCCTGACCGCAACCCCCGCGCACTCCGCGCCGGTACGCGCGGCGGAAAGCCTCTGGCGCGCATTGCGTCCGGGCGGCCGCTGTGGCACAAGACCCGCTCGAACACCCTTTGGACGTTCGCCTCACATGACCCGGTTTAGGATGGGAGGCCGGATCGCGCTCGCCGGCAGCATTCTGGCCGCGACCTTGGCCGCGGCCCCTGCGGCCGCCCGGCCCGATTTCGCCACTTGGCTCGCGGAGCTCAAGCAAGAGGCCCTGGCGCGCGGACTTTCCGAGGCCACGCTCGATTTGGCGCTCACGGGCGTCGAGCTCAACGCCCGCATCATCGATTTCGACCGCAGACAGCCGGAGTTCACCCAGACGTTCCGCCAATACCTGGCCACGAGGGTGCCGGACACGATCGTCGAGCAGGGCCGCGAGCTGATGCGGGAAAACCGGGATTTGCTCGAGCGGGTCCGCGCCCGCTACGGCGTGCAGCCCCGGTTCATCGTGGCGCTCTGGGGAATCGAAACCAATTTTGGCCGCTACACCGGCGGTTTCCAGGTGATCCCGGCCCTGGTGACGCTTGCCTATGACGAACGGCGCAGCGCAAAGTTCCGGGAGGAGCTGTTCTACGCCCTGCAGATCATCGAGGACGATCATATCACGCCGGACCGCATGATGGGTTCCTGGGCCGGCGCCATGGGACAGGCCCAGTTCATGCCATCCACCTTTGTGAGGTATGCGGTCGACGCCGACGGCGACGGCCAGCGGGATATCTGGTCCACCAAACTGGATGTTTTCGCTTCCGCCGCCAACTTCCTCGCGCAGTCGGGCTGGAAGGGGGACCAAACCTGGGGTCGGGAGGTGCGGTTGCCGCCGGACTTCGACTACGCGCTCGCCGACGATTTCGAAGAGCCGCTGGAGGTGCGCGATCTACGCAAGCGCCTGAGCGAATGGCAGGCGCTCGGCGTGCGCCGCGCCAACGGAAGCGACTTGCCGAAACGGGACCTTTTGGCCTCGCTGATCCTGCCCGACGGCCCGGCGGGATCCGCCTACGTGGTGTACGAAAATTTCCGCGCGCTGATCACGTGGAACCCGTCTTTTCTGTTCGCGGGGACGGTCGGAAATCTTGCGGACCGGCTCCAAGGTGGATAGTCTACAATATCTTCCGCGCGAGAAGAGGCAGACTACTATATCATGAGAGTTTCCCCTCCTGCCCCAATGCGCGCGCCTTGGCTCGCCGCCGTCGCGGCGGCCCTGGCCTTGGGCGCCTGCGCCGAGACCGAGTTGGTGGTTCATGCCGCCAAGGAGATCAAGGCGGCCGCCATGCCGGAAAAGAAGCCGGCGGGCGTCTACAAGGTCGGCAAGCCCTATCAGGTGGACGGGGTCTGGTATTACCCGGCCGCCGACTACGTCTATTCCACCTCCGGGATCGCCTCCTGGTACGGAGCGGAATTCGACGGTCGGCCCACCGCCAACGGCGAAACCTTCGACATGAACGGGGTGACCGCGGCCCACAAGACGTTGCCTTTGCCCAGCGTCGTGCGGGTCACGAACTTGGAGAACGGCCGCTCGATCATCGTCCGGGTCAACGATCGCGGTCCGTTCGTACACGGGCGGATCATCGATCTCTCGCGCCGCGGGGCCCAGTTGCTCGGCTTCGAGCGCGCGGGCACCGCCAAGGTACGGGTGGAGATCATGCCCGATGAAAGCCGGCAACTGGCCGTGTCTCTTCCGCGGGCACCGGGGGAGGAGGAGAACGGACCGGCCGTGAAGGCCGCGCCGAGGATCGCGGTCGAGGCCGAAAAGCTGCCGCCCCCGCCGGGCGCCGCCGCCGCGCCCGAGCCCCGGGTGGCGTTGCACTCCAAGAAATGGGCCGCGGTGGCACCTACCGGCCCGGCGAAGGAATTGGCCGCGCCGGCAGAGCCGGAAGTGACCCACCAGTCCGTGCGCCCCACCAGCATATATATTCAGGCCGGCGCCTTCGTGCAGTTCGACAACGCCAACCGGCTCCGCGCCAAGCTGTCGCCTTTGGGCCGGGTGGGAGTTACGTCCGTCAATTTCGGCGAACAGGAGATGTTCCGTGTCCGCGTCGGCCCGGTGGCGACGGTCGAGGAGGCGGACCGCTTGCTGGAGAGGCTGATCCATGCGGGCTACACGGATGCTCGGCTGATCGTGGCGGACTAGCCGGGCCGTCGGCCGTCTTGCCGGCGCCGCGCCGCGGCGTAGAATTCGGTGCGGACCGGTCCGGCGACACAATTGTGGCGCATTCGGCGGATATGTTCCGAAGGCCGCCCGCACCGGCCCGTTCGTCGTCCGTTTGATGAAGCACTGATTCGACCATGGCGCCCTTTAGACCGTATTTCCGGATCCTCCTTCTTCTCTTCGCCGTTTCCGTCTTCCTGCAGGTTCCCGGGCCTGCCGGGGCGGGCCCGGCCGGAACCTTCGAGACCCAGGCCGCGCAGGCGATCCTGGTGGAATGGGACACCAAGGCGGTCCTACTCGAAAAGGCGGCCGACCAGCTCATGCCGCCGGCCTCCATGAGCAAGATGATGACCATCTACATGGTCT
Source organism: Alphaproteobacteria bacterium (assembly GCA_036475545.1). Lineage (GTDB taxonomy): Bacteria > Pseudomonadota > Alphaproteobacteria > DATDPM01 > DATDPM01 > JAZGAE01. Next base: position 44,809 of record JAZGAE010000098.1, on the reverse strand, counting down.
TCGAGCAGTTGCGCGACGGGCGACTCTCGCTCGACGACACCCTGCCCGTGAGCAAGAAGGCCTGGAAGATGGAGGGCTCCAAGATGTTCGTCGAGGTGGACACGGAGGTCCGCGTCGAGGATCTGCTGCGGGGCATCGTCGTCCAATCGGGGAACGACGCCTGCATCGTCGTGGCCGAAGGTCTCGCCGGCAGCGAGGAGGCGTTCGCCGAGGAGATGACCCGCCGCGGCCGCGACTTGGGGCTCACCAACACCACCTTCAGGAACGCCACCGGTTGGCCCCATCCGGAGCACCTGACGACGGCACGCGACCTCGCTACGCTCGCGCGCCGGACCATCGAGGATTTTCCCGAGTACTACCACTATTACGCGGAGACCACCTTCACCTACGACGACATTCGCCAGGGAAACCGCAATCCGCTGCTGTACAGGAACATGGGGGCCGACGGCCTCAAGACCGGCCACACCCAGGAGGCCGGCTACGGCCTCACCGCTTCGGTAGAGCGCGACGGCCGGCGCCTCATCCTGGTGGTCAACGGGATGCCCAGCGCGCGGGCGCGCTCCGCCGAGTCACGGCGGCTGATCGAATGGGGGTTCCGGGAGTTCGGGAATTACCTCCTGTTCGAGGGAGGCGAGGTGGTGGCAGACGCCGAGGTCTGGCTGGGCGACGAGGGCGCGGTGCCCCTGGTGATCGACTCGGAGCTTAAGGTGACCCTGCCGCGCAAGTCCTGGCGCGAGATGAAGGTGGCGGTCGTCTACGACGGGCCGATCGCCGCCCCCATCGCGAAGGGGGCCGAAATCGCCAAGCTGGTGGTCTCCGCTCCCGGAGCAGAACCCATCGAGGTGCCGCTGTTGGCGGGAGAGACGGTGGGGCGCCTCGGCTTCGCGGGCCGCGTGGCGGCGGCGGTGAAGCACCTGCTGTGGGGCTCGCTGCGGTGATCGCCCGGCCGAACGAGCCTGGGTCGGGCGGGAACGGAGCGCCGCGGGCGGGCGGCGGCGCGGGCAACGGCCGCGGTTGACCCGCGGCAGGTTCATCACCCTCGAGGGCGGGGAGGGGGCCGGCAAGTCCACCCAGGCGGCGCTCTTGGCGCAGGGCCTGGGCGAGGCCGGACTCGCGGTGCTCGCCACGCGCGAGCCCGGCGGCGCGCCGGGAGCGGAGCAGATCCGGGCGCTCCTCGTCGACGGCGCTGTCGACCGGTGGGACGCCGCGACCGAAGCGCTCCTGCACTTCGCGGCGCGACGGGATCACCTGGTCCGCACGGTGTGGCCGGCGCTCGAGGAGGGCCGGTGGGTGGTCTGCGACCGCTTCGCCGATTCCACCATGGCCTACCAGGGATACGGCCTCGGCCTCGGCCGCGAGGTGGTTGAGTGCCTCTACCGCGTCGCGGTGGGGGACTTCGCCCCCGACTTGACCCTCATCCTCGACCTGCCCGTGGCGGCGGGGCTCGGGCGCGCCGCCGGCCGCGGCGGCGAACAACGCTACGAGCGCATGGGGCTCGACTTCCACGAGCGACTGCGGGAAGGATTCCTCGACATCGCCCGGCGCGAGCCCGATCGCTGCGTAGTCGTCGACGCGGCGGGCGAGGTGGCCGAGGTTCAAGCGGCCATTCGTACGGTGGTTTCGGAAAGGCTGGAGTTGAAGCTCGCATGAGCGCGACCGGCAAGGAAGGGGCGGGCGAGCCCGCGGACTGGCCCGAGCCCCGCGAAAATCCCGATCTGATCGGCCACGACGGCGCCGAGCGCGCCCTTCTCGAAGCCCACCGGTCGGGGCGGCTCGCCCACGCCTGGCTGATCGCCGGCCCGGAAGGGATCGGCAAGGCGACGCTGGCCTTCCGCTTCGCCCGGTTCGTGCTCGCCGGCGGGGGGGAACCGGGCCTGTTCGGATCGGCCGCCGACGACCTCCGTGTGGACCCCGAGTCCACGCTGTTCAAGCGGGTCGCGTCCGGCGGGCACGCCGACCTGGTGACCGTGGCGCGCAGCATCGACCCCAACAGCGGGAAATTGAGGTCCGAGATCGTCGTCGCCGACGTGCGTTCGGTCAGCGCCTTCCTGCACATGACCGCGGCCGAGGGCGGCTGGCGGGTGGTGATCGTCGATCCCGCGGACGACATGAACCGGAACGCCGCCAATGCGCTCCTCAAGATCCTGGAAGAGCCGCCCGCCCGGGCGCTGCTTCTGCTCGTCGGCCACAACCCGGGAAGGGTGCCCGCCACCATCCGGTCGCGCTGCCGGCGCCTGACGCTGCGCCCGCTCGATGACGAGGCCGTCGAGACGGTCCTCTCGCGGCTCCGCCCGGACCTGGCCCCGGCCGACGTGGCCATCCTCGCGCGGCTCGCCGAAGGGAGCCCCGGCGGGGCGCTCCGGCTCGCCGGTGAAGGAGGACTCGACCTCTATCACGAGATGGTGGAGCTCGTTTCGTCGTTGCCGAGGCTCGACGCCGCCGCGCTGCACGGGCTCGCGGACAGGCTGGCGCGGCGGGGGGCCGAGGCGCGCTTCCGCGCCGTGGCCGGATTGCTCGGCTGGTGGCTCGCGCGCATGATCCGCATCGGCGCCGCCGGGCGCGGCGCAAGCGAAGCGCAAGAGATCGTGCCGGGCGAGGCCGCGTGCATGGACCGACTGTTGGCGCGGGCAGACCTTGATCAATGGGTAGGGGTGTGGGAAAAGGTCACGCGCCTATTCACCCGGGCCCAAGCTGTCAACCTCGACCGCAAGCAGGTCGTACTCAACGCCTTCCTCGCCCTGGAGAATGTGACTCGCCCCTGAAGCCAGTCCGGCGCCTACGGCCGAGCATCGGGGACCAAGCTTAGGGCAAGCCTAGTCCGCGGGAGCGCACATGTCCGGGCAGATCCCATACTACGTCACCACCCCGATCTACTACGTCAACGACCTGCCCCACATCGGGCACGCGTACACCACGCTTGCCTGCGACGTGTTGGCCCGCTTCATGCGGCTCGACGGGCGCAGGGTGAAGTTCCTGACCGGCACCGACGAACACGGCCAGAAGGTCGAGAAGGCCGCCGCCGGCGCGGGCATGGAGCCGCAGGCCTTCGTCGATGAAATGTCGCAGAACTTCCGCGACTTGACGACGGTCATGAACTACAGCAACGACGACTTCATCCGCACCACCGAGGCGCGCCACAAGGCCTCGGTACAGGAGCTTTGGCTTAAGATTCAGGCCGGCGGCCACATCTATCTCGGCACCTACGCGGGCTGGTATTCGATCCGCGACGAGGCCTTCTACGCCGAAAGCGAGCTCGTCGAGGACGAGCAAGGCCGCAAGCTGGCGCCCACCGGCGCCGAGGTCGAGTGGGTCGAGGAGCCGAGCTACTTCTTCCGCCTGTCCGCATGGCAGGAGCCGCTGCTGGAGTTCTACGCGGCGCACCCGGAGGCGATCGGCCCCGACAGCCGGCGCAACGAGGTCGTCAGCTTCATCCGCTCGGGCCTGCGCGACCTCTCGATCTCGCGGACCAGCTTCAAATGGGGCGTGCCGGTACCGGACGACCCCGACCACGTCATGTACGTGTGGATCGACGCGCTCACCAACTACCTCACGGGCGTTGGGTATCCTGACGCGGAAAGTGCAGATTTTTCAACGTTCTGGCCGGCCGATCTTCACATGGTAGGTAAGGACATCCTGCGCTTCCACACCATCTATTGGCACGCCTTCCTGATGGCGGCAGGCCTCGAGCCGCCGAAGCGGGTGTTCGCCCACGGCTGGTGGACCAACGAGGGCCAGAAGATCTCGAAATCGCTCGGAAACATCATCGATCCCCATCACTTGATCGCGAGGTACGGTCTGGACCCGGTGCGCTACTTCCTCTTGCGCCAGGTGCCCTTCGGCAACGACGGCGACTTCTCCCACCGCGCCATGGTCCACCGCATGAACGGCGATCTGGCCAACGACTTCGGCAACCTCGCGCAGCGGGTGCTGGCCATGATCCACAAGAACTGCGGGGCCGAAGTGCCCAAGCCGGGCGCGCTCGCACAGGGGGACGAGGCGCTGCTCGAGGCAACATACGGGCTGTGCGCCGCCATGCGCGCCTCGCTCCACGAACAAGCCTTCCACAAGGCGCTCGAGGCGATGTGGCGGGTGATCGGGGACGCCAACCGCTACGTCGACGAACAGGCCCCGTGGGAGCTCAAGAAAACGGACCCCGCGCGCATGGCGACGGTGCTCTACGTGTTGGCGGAGGTCATCCGCCATCTCGGCATGCTGGCCCAGCCCTTCATGCCGGACTCGGCGGGCAAGATCCTCGACCAACTGGCGGTGGCGGCGGACACCCGCAGCTTCGCAAACCTCGGGCCCGATCACGCGCTCGAGCCCGGAACCGCGCTGCCGAAACCGGTGGCCGTGTTCCCGCGCTACGTCGAGGAAGAGGCGGAGGAGGGGGCCTGATGCTGGTGGACAGCCACTGCCACCTGGATTTCCCCGAGTACGCGGGCGAGCGCGACGCCGTAATCGAGCGGGCGCGGGAGGCGGGGGTCGGCGCGATTCTGACCATCTCCACCCGGCTCAGCACGTTCGAGGGCGTCCGCGAGATCGCGGAGGCCTTTGACGACGTCTATTGCTCGGTGGGCGTCCACCCTCACCAGGCGGACGCCGAGGACGGGGCCACGGACGCGCAAGCGCTGGTGGCGCGGTCCTCTCATCCCAGGGTCGTCGGCATCGGCGAGACCGGGCTGGATTACTATTACGAGCACAGCAGCCGCGAGCGGCAGAGGGCGGGCTTCCGCGCGCATCTCGCGGCCGCGCGCGAGGCCGGGCTGCCGGTGATCGTGCACACCCGCGACGCCGATTCGGATACCATGGACATCCTGCGCGAGGAGTGCGGAAAGGGGCACGTTTCCGGCCTCGTCCACTGCTTCACCGCGTCCGCGGCGCTGGCCCGGTGCGCGCTCGAGCTGGGGTTCTACATCTCGTTCTCGGGCATCGTCACCTTCAAGAAGGCCGACGAGCTTCAGGCCATCGCCAAGGACGTGCCCATCGATCGCCTGCTGGTGGAAACCGACGCGCCCTTCCTCGCGCCCGTGCCCAAGCGGGGCAAGCGCAACGAGCCCGCCTTCGTCGTCTATACGGCGGAGAAGATGGCCGAACTCAAGGGAATGGCGCCCGAGGCCCTGGCGGAAGCCACGACGGACAACTTCTTCCGCCTGTTCACCAAGGCCGAGAAGCCCGCCTGAGCCATGCGCGTGACCATCCTGGGATGCGGCGGATCGGGCGGCGTGCCGCTGATCGGCGACGACTGGGGCGCGTGCAACCCCGAGAACCCCAGGAACCGTAGGCTCAGGGTCTCGATCCTGGTGGAGAAGGGGGACACCACGCTGCTGGTCGACACCTCGCCGGACCTGCGCCAGCAGTTGCTGGGCACAGGCGTGTCCAGGCTCGATGGGGTGCTCTACACCCACACCCACGCCGACCACGTCAACGGCATCGACGACCTGCGCCCCGTCAACCGCCGCATGAACGCACCTCTCGGCGTCTACGGCAGCGCCGAGACCATGGCTGATCTCCGCGCCCGCTTCGGCTATGTGTTCGAGCCGATCCGGCCCGGCCACGGCTACTACAAGCCGCACCTGATCCCGCACGAGGTGAGCGGGCCGTTCGCGGTGGGCGAGATCGAGGTCGTGCCCTTCGAACAGGACCACGGGTTTTCCACCACCACGGGCTACCGCTTCGGGCCGGCGGCGTATTCGACGGACGCGGTGGACTTGTCCGAGGCCGCCTTCGCCGCGCTCGAAGGGGTGACGCTCTGGATCGTCGACTGCCTGCGCCTGCGGCCGCACGAGACCCACGCCCATCTCGACAAGGCGCTGGGCTGGATCGCGCGCGTTAAGCCCGAGCGCGCCGTGCTCATCCACATGAACCAGACCCTCGACTACGACGACCTCGCGGCGCGGCTGCCCGAAGGCGTCGTGCCGGCCCACGACGGCCTCGCGTTGGAAGTGGGTGACTAGGCTCGCCGCCGGATCAGGTTCCACCGAGCCTGTCGGCCTACTCGCAAGGGAGAGATGGGGTTGGATCACATCGCTGGCCTTCTCGAAGGTTACCGGAGGTTTCGTGCCGGATTCTTTCAGAAAAACAAGGAGTTGTTCCGGGACCTTGCGACCGAGGGGCAGACGCCCAAGGTGATGGTGATCGCCTGCTCGGACTCGCGGGTCGATCCTGCGCTCATCACGAGCGCGTCGCCTGGCGACCTGTTCATGGTGCGCAACGTCGCCAACCTAGTGCCGCCCTACCAGCCGGACGGCAGCTATCATGGAACCAGCGCTGCGCTCGAGTTCGCCGTCCGGTTCCTCGCTGTCGAGGAGATCATCGTTCTGGGCCACTCGAAATGTGGCGGCGTCAACGCTTTGATGCAGGGCACGCCCGTCGCTGAAGGCGGACCGGAATTCATAGATCCATGGATGGCGATCGCCCGCAAGGCGCGCGACATCGCGGCCAGCGATTTGGCTGCCGCTTCGGAGGACGAGCGGCTGCGCGCCCTTGAGAAGGCGGCGATCGTGGTGTCGCTGGAAAACCTTCGCACGTTTCCCTGGATCGACAACGCAGCCAAGAAAGGGTGCCTAAGACTGCACGGGTGGCACTTCGACATCGGGACCGGCACCCTTTACCGCTTCGAGCCGAGAAGTGGTCGCTTCGAGCCGTTAGGCGGCTGACGTGCTAACGGCCGAAGTGAGGAACAGAAGATAACGCAATGGAAGCCAATGGAAAAGAGCGCTTGAAACTGAGGTCCAGAGCGTCCCAGTATTTTCCATAATATCTATTATGCGATAAACTCGTTACGATACCGTAACAACGTCCCTGGCCACCTCCCCGGTATCGTTCGCCTCGAAAAAGTCCCCCCTCGAAAAATTCCGGTATCGTTCGCCTCGAAAAAATCGCGCCTCGCTAAATTACGGCGCCAAGCGTTTCTCTATCGCGGCGATGCCGGCCTCGGCGCACATGTCGTCCTTCTCGCCACCCGGCGCGCCGCCGACGCCGATCGCGCCGATCACGCGCTGCTGGAACCGGATCGGCAGTCCGCCGCCGAGGAGCAGAAAGCCGTCGATGTCCCTGAGCCCGGTAGCGGTCGGGTCCTCACGCGCGATTCTCTCGGCCTCGGTGGTGGCGAGGCCCAGGGTTGCCGCCGTGTAAGCCTTGCGCCGGCTTGAATCCAGCGTGTGGGGTCCTGCGCCGTCCACCCGCAGCGCGGCCTTCACATGCCCGGCGCGGTCGACCACCGTCGCGGCCACGTACCAGTGCTTCTCGAAGCAGGCGTCGATGGCGGCCCTGGCGGCGTCGAGGGCGAGCGCCAGTGACATGTCCGCGCGAAACTCGAGCGGCGCCTTTTGCGTGGGCTGCGCTTGCGCCGGCGGGATCCACGCTGCGGCCGCGATGGCGGCGCTCCACGCGAGCGCGACAAGTGCTTGCAACCTGGTCATGGCCGTCCTCCTTCCCGTCGCGGAAACCAGTAACGCCCAGTGTACCACCAGTCGATTCATGCGACCCCCTAGCCGGTCCCCTCGCCCCGGGACCTCGAGGCGCCCTTTGGCCTTGATCGGCCGCGGGCCGGGCCCTGCCCCGCGCGCCCCGTGGCTCGGCCTTTTCCCGTCCGCAGCCGTCGGCTATGGTGGCGGCGGCGCCCAAACACGAGGCCCGCATGACCCGCGCCAAGCCCGCGCCCCGGCCTGAACCCCGCCCCATCGATCGCCTGATAGAGGTGATGGCGCGCCTGCGCGACCCCGACGCAGGCTGCCCGTGGGACCTGGAGCAGACGTTCAAGACCATCGCGCCCTACACCATCGAGGAGGCTTACGAGGTCGCCGACGCCATCGAGCGGGGCGACATGGCGGCGCTCGAAGAGGAGCTGGGCGACCTCCTGTTCCAAGTGGTCTTCTATACCCGGATGGGGGCCGAGGCCGGCCTCTTCGATTTCGACCGCGTGGCCGAGCGGATCGCGGACAAGATGGTGCGCCGCCACCCGCACGTGTTCGGCGTTGCCCAGGTGGAGACCGCGGAGGCCCAGACGGTCGCCTGGGAGGAGCACAAGGCCGCCGAGCGCCGTTCCCGCGCCAGAGTGGCCGAGGAACGCCACGGCGTGCTCGACGGCATACCGCTTGGGCTCCCTGCCCTCACCCGCTCCGAGAAGCTGCAGAAGCGCGCCGCCCGCGTCGGCTTCGACTGGCCCAAGGCCGCCCAGGTCCTGGACAAGATCGAAGAGGAAATCGCGGAGCTCCGGGCCGAACTCGAGCCCGCCGGGGGGCAAGGCCCCGATCCCGGGCGCATCCAGGACGAGGTCGGCGACCTCCTCTTCGGCCTCGTCAACCTCGCCCGCCACCTGGACTGCGATCCGGAACAGGCGCTCAGGGCCACCAGCGCCAAGTTCGAACGGCGTTTCCGCCACATCGAGGCGGCGCTGGCCGAGCAAGGGCGCACCCCCGCGGACGCCAGCCTCGAGGAAATGGAGGCGCTTTGGCTCGAGGCCAAGGGCGCCGAGTGAACGGTTCGCACCCGAAACGTTGTGCGGCGCACAGGTTTCGGGTATCTGAGGGGACCTCCGGGGAACAGCAGCACACCAGCCGATGAGCGAGACGAAGAAGGTCGCCTTTCTCGGCCTCGGCACCATGGGCTTTGCCATGGCGGGGCACTTGGCGCGCGCCGGCCATCGAGTCACCGTCTACAACCGCACCGCCTCCAAGGCCGCCCTCTGGGCCGAGCGGCACGACGGCGCGACGGCCCCCTCCCCCGCCGCCGCCGCCCGAGACGCCGAAATGGTGCTCGTCTGCGTCGGCAACGACGACGACCTGCGCCAAGTCGCGCTGGGGGCGGACGGCGCCCTTTCGGGCATGGCCAAGGGCGCGCTGCTCATCGACCACACCACCGCCTCGGCCGACGTGGCGCGCGAGCTCAACGAGGCGGCCCGCGCGCGGGGGATCGGCTTCCTCGACGCGCCCGTCTCGGGGGGCCAGTCGGGGGCCGAACAGGGCCGGCTCACCGTCATGGTCGGCGGCTCTGAGCCCGACTTCGCCCGCGCCGAGCCGGTGATCGCCACCTATGCCCGGGCCGTCGAGCTCATGGGGCCCGCGGGCTCCGGCCAGCTCACCAAGATGGTCAACCAGATCTGCGTCGCGGGGCTCATCCAGGCGCTCGCCGAGGGACTCGACTTCGCCGTCAAGGCGGGGCTCGACGCGGAACGAGCGGTCGAGGTCATCTCCAAGGGGGCGGCCCAGTCGTGGCAGATGGACAACCGCGCCAAGACCATGCTCGAGGGCAAGTTCGACTTCGGCTTCGCCGTGGACTGGATGCGCAAGGACCTGGCGATGTGCATGGACGAGGCGCGCCGCTCGGGCGCGGCGTTGCCGGTCACCGCCCTCGTCGATGAGTTCTACGCCCGCATCCAGGCGCGCGGCGGCGGCCGCCTCGACACCTCGAGCCTGATCACGGTCCTTTCCGAGGACTGAGGGGACGGCGCGCGCGACGGTGGCGGCAGGGCCGGTCCGGGAGCGTGGCGGCCCCACTTGACCCATGTCAATTGGGAAAGGGGCCGGTCCTGGAATACTATGAACTAGCGCCGGCCCAGACCCGCGGGACCGACACCGCCGCGAGCGCCCGGGCGCGAGCCCGCCACCGATCCGCGAGCAAGCCCCGTCCGCGGACTGCGAACCGCCCAAGGAGGCCCCATGAAGAAGAAAGACATGTTTCGCCGGGAGCCGCGGATGAACCGCATGATCCGCGAGCGCGTCCACGACCCCTACAAGACCCGCCGCAAGCTTCCGGAGCCGACGGTTTGCCCCCAGTGCGGCGCCGTCTTTCACGACGGCAGGTGGAAATGGGCCCGCCGGCCGGCCGACGCCCACGAGGAACTCTGCCAGGCCTGTAATCGGACCAACGACGGGTACCCCGCCGGGGTCGTGACGCTCACCGGCGACTTCGTCGAGAAGCACAAGGTCGAAATCCTTCAGCTGGCGCGCAATCAGGAGGAACAGGAAAAGCTGGAGCACCCCCTGCATCGGATCATGAACATCGAGCAAGGGGAAGATTGCACCGTGATCAACACCACCGACATCCACCTGCCGCGCCGCATCGGCCAGAAGCTTTTCGACGCCTACGAGGGCGATTTCGACTTTCACTACGACGCGGAGGGCTACTTCGTTCGCGTCAACTGGTCGCGAGAGGAATGAACGTCACGGCTTCGGCCGGCCAGGACAGGGCCCGACGCCGCGCCTGAGACGGCGTCCCGGCCGCGAGACGCGCTCGGGACGCATGGGAGGAGCTTGACATGCCGTTGTGGAGACTGATGCCGCTGGATCTCACCGACCCGAACTGGCAGGCCAGTTCCCATCGAGGCAGGGTCGTCGTCAGGGCTCCGGACGAAGAAGGTGCGCGCAACGTGGCGGCCGAGGCCTTCGACGTGCCGACCAGGTTCAAGCCCGGCCAGGGCGTCTTGGCCCCTCCCTGGAGACGCCCGTCGCTGGTGAGGGTCGAGCTCATCGAGGACGAGCGCTACGACCTCAAGGGCCCGACGGAGATCCTCGACCCCTCCCTCTGACGCGGAGCGGGCCTGCCGCCGCGGACTAGAGCGTAATCCGGTCAAGTTGAACGGACGGCGCCGGAGGCTGCGACCGCTAGGACGCCCGTTGCACCTGGCGCCGTTCGAAACGCGCGATGTTCGCGGGCGAAAGGTCGATGCGGATGTGGGCGAATTCGGAGTCGTCGTGCCGCGCGAGCACGGCCCCGTGGTCGTAAAGCCAGGCGATGGCCGCGCCATCGCGCAGGTCCACAACAATTTCGACCACCTCGCGCCCGTCGACGAACCGCTGGTCGAGCCGCGCGAGCAGGCGGTCGCAGCGCTCCCCGGTCGCCGCCGAGACCGGCACCGCGTCAGGGTTGCGCGCCGCCTGGTTGAAGAGTTTCCGGCGCGCCTCGCCGCCCACGAGGTCGATCTTGTTCAGCGCCTCAACGAGGCCGGCCTCCACGGTCACGCCCAGGCCGAGCTTCTCCAGGACCCTCTCGACATCGCGCTTCTGGGCCTCCGAATCCGGGTGCGAGATGTCGCGCACGTGGACGATGACGTCGGCTTCGCGCACTTCCTCGAGGGTGGCGCGAAAGGCGGCCACCAGGTCGGTCGGCAGATCCGAGATGAATCCGACGGTGTCGGAGAGGATCGCGGCCTGGCCCGACGGCAGTTCGACCACGCGCATGGTGGGGTCGAGGGTCGCGAACAGAAGGTCGTCGGCGAAAACCCGGGCCCCGGTGAGGCGGTTGAAAAGGGTTGATTTCCCGGCATTGGTGTAACCGACGAGGGCGACCACGGGATACGGCACGCGCCGGCGCGCCTTGCGATGAAGCGCGCGCGTGCGCTTGACCCGACCGAGCTCGCGTTTGATCCTGGTGATGCGCTCCGAGATGTGGCGGCGGTCCGATTCGATCTGGGATTCGCCGGGGCCGCCGAGGAAGCCGTAGCCGCCGCGCTGGCGCTCGAGATGGGTCCACGACCGGACCAACCGGCTTCTCTGATAGGTGAGCGCCGCGAGTTCGACCTGAAGGCTCCCCTCGCGGGTCCGGGCCCGCTCGCCGAAGATCTCGAGGATCAGGCCGGTTCGGTCGATCACCTTGCACGCCCATGCGCGCTCGAGGTTCCGTTGCTGGACGGGGCTCAGGCGGGTGTCGACGATGGCCAGCCCGATCTCCTCGGCGGCGACCAGATCCTTGAAGCGGTCCAGCGCGCCGCGCCTCAGCAGGGTGCTCGACTGCGGCCGCCCCACGCGGACGACCTCGGCGTGGGAGACGGTAAGGTGAATTGCCGTGGCGAGCCCGACGGCCTCGGAGAGACAGGCTTCCGGATCGCGCGCTCCTTGGCCCTCGGCGCGAAGGACAGGGTGAATGACGAGCGCGCGCCCGGTGGACTGAAGCGGAAGCTCTCCGAAACGGTCGTTCAATCTATTTTTTCTTCGGCCTCCTTGTCCGGCGCGATTTTTTCTTCGGCCTCCTTGTCCGGCTCGAACAGCTGGATCGGGACCGTCGGCATGACGGTCGAGATCGCGTGCTTGTAGACGAGCTGCGACTGAGCATCGCGCCTCAAGAGCACGCAGAAGCTATCAAAGGCCGTTATGATCCCCTGCAATTTTACCCCGTTGACGAGAAAAATCGTAACTGCAGTCTTGTTCTTACGAATGTAGTTGAGGAACACGTCCTGTATATTTTGGGATTTTTCCGCAGCCATGGGACTACCCCGTTCATGGTTATTGCCCCCCAAGGGTCCGCACGTCCGCTGGAGCCGACACCGGCATGTATCTCTCGCCCCCCGCAGCCGTTACCCCGGCCATTTACATGACCATTATATATAACAATTCTAGTCGGAAAAATTAACCATCGAGGCGCGCGGGCTTCTCGGCCCCCCGCTCAAGGTGCCGCCACGGGCGTAAGGGCGTCCACGAAGGCGGCCAGATCCGCACAGGACGTCACGTGCCGGTCCGGGGGGTTGGGTGCGAACTCATGCTCTCCCGGCGGCTGCCCGCGGAGAAGTACCGCGACGCAGCCGGCCCGGTGGGCGCAGTCCATGTCGACGGCTCCGTCGCCCACGAACCAAACGCTTCGTCCCCGGACGACGCCGCTTTTCGCCAGCGCCAGGTCCACCGGCGCGACGGCGGGTTTGTCCGCCTCGGCGTCGGTCGCGCCGACGATCGCCCCGAAATACCGGTCCCAACCCAAATGAGCGGCCTCCCTGCGTAGATACGAGCCCGTCTTGTTGCTGACCACCGCCAGGTAGATGCCTCGCGCCGCGAGTCCCGCCAGCATGTCTTCCGCGCCGGGACTGGTCTTGAGCCCGTTCAGGTGGTCCGCGGCAAAGCGTTGATGGAAGATTTCCCTGGCCCGCTCCCATTGATCGCCGAATATTTCAGGAAAACTCTCGCGCAGCGATCGCCGGGCCCGGCGCTGGGTCTCCGCCAACGGCCACGGCGCGTGCCCCATCCCCAAGAGGGTCGCGGTCATGGCCTCGTGAATGGACTCCGAGTTGTCGACGAGGGTGTTGTCCCAGTCGAGCAGGATCGCCTTCGGACGAGAAATAACGGAGCGCGCCTCGCCTTCTATCACGCCCGCGCCCCCGGGCCGTCGACATAGCTCATGTAACGGTCCTGCAGCCTGCGCGTGACAGGCCCCGGTTGGCCACTCCCGACAACGGCACCGTCGATCTCGACGACAGGGAGGATATAGGACATCGTGCTCGTGATGAAAGCCTCCCGCGCCGCCCTGGCCTCCTCTACCGTGAAGGGCCGCTCGACGAGGGCGAGGCCCTCCTCCTTAGCCAGCCCAAGAAGAGAGCGGCGGGCAACGCCGCTCAAGATGGCGTGGTCCGTATGGCGGGTGACGAGTTGGCCGTCCTTGGTGACGATCCAGGCGTTGCTGGCGGTGCCCTCGGTCACGAAGCCCTGGGCGTCCACCTGCCAAGCCTCGTAGACTCCGGCCGCACACGCCTTCTGTTTTCCCAAGACATTAGCAAGTAGCGATATCGTCTTGATATCACACCTTTCCCAACGGATGTCCGGAATGGTGATGACGGAGACTCCCTCGCGGAGATCCTCCAGCCTCACGGCCTTCGCCCGACGCGCGGTCATGACGACCGAGGTCGTACAGCGCTCGGGAATGGCGTGGTCACGGCGCGCCACCCCGCGGGTCATCTGAACGTAGAGCATGCCGTCCCGCACCCGGTTGCGGCGCAGCATCTCCCGCATCACCAGCTTGAGCGCCGCCCGCGACATCGGCCGCGCGATGGCGAGCTCGGCGAGCGAGCGGTCCAGGCGGTCGAGGTGGAGCTCCTCGTCGATGAGCCGGCCGTTGCGCACGCCGACGACCTCGTAGACGCCGTCGGCGAACTGATAACCGCGGTCCTCGACATGCACGGCCGCACTTCCGTGAGGCACATAAAGGCCGTTCACGTAAGCGATTCGCGACATGGGCACCCCTGCAACAAGATCATCCGGACTCCGTTTCGGCGAACAATGGGCGCTTTGAACAGGGCGGGCCCGCCGCCGCCGCAAGGCCCGGCGCCTTTCGTGCGTGGCCAGCCATGCGGCTAGAAATACTCGAGACGGACCGCGAACATCCTCGTGACCTTCTTGACCGCCGCCGGCGCAGCGAAGAGCACGATGCGATCCTTGACCTTAATGACGGTGTCGCCGCCCGGGATGATCACTTCGTCATCACGCACCAACGCTCCAACGACGACGCCCTCGGGAAGGTCGATCTCCCTCAAGGGCGGACCCACAAGCGGAGAGGTCTCAAGGGCGTCCGCCTCGACGATCTCGCCGAATCCCTCGCCAAGCGTGTGTACGGAGCGAATCCGGCCCCGGCGCACATGCTGAAGTATGGTGGAGACCGTGATCACCCGCGGGTTGACGACGACGTCGATCTCGAGGCTGTAGAGGAGCGGCCCGAACACGGGGTTGTTAACGAGCGTCACCGTGCGGTGGCAGCCTTGACGCTTGGCGAGCAGCGACGCGAGAACATTGACCTCGTCGCTGTTGGTCACGAAGACGGCGGTTTCGGCCTTGCCGACGTTGGCCTCGGCCATGATTTCGGGATCGATCGCGCTGCCGTTGATAACCACCGCCCGCGACAACGCCTGCGTGGCGCGTTCCGCGATCTGCTTATCGCGTTCGATGACCTTGAGTCTCGCCGCGGGATGTTCCTCCTCGATCATATGAGCGAGGTAAAGGCCTATGTTGCCGGCGCCAGCGATGACGATGCGCCGGGCCTCGGGCTCTTCGTGGCCGAATAGCGCCATGACGCGAGAGACGTGCTCGCTGTCGGCGACGAAATAGACGTCGTCCCCGGCAAGCATCTGGGCGTTTTCGTCCCTTGGCAGTGGTTGGCCATCGCGGATGATCAAGACGACCACGATGTTCAGATCGGGGAAGAGTCCCGTGAGCTGGCGCAGCGGCGTGTTGAGGATCGGGCACTCCTCGGTACAGTGCACCCCGATCACCCGGACCTTTCCGTCTGCGAGCGGAATCATGTCGAACGCCCCCGGCGCCTGCAGGCGCCGCCCGATCGCGCGGGCGATCTCGATCTCCGGCGAGATGATGACGTCGATCGGCATGTTCTCGCGGCTGAAGAGATCGGCCCAGATCGGCTGCAGGTAGCTCTCCTCGCGGACGCGGGCGATCTTGGTCGGCACGTTGAACAGCGAGTGGGCGACCTGGCAGGCGATCATGTTGATCTCGTCCTCGCGGGTCACCGCGATCAGCATGTCGGCGTCCGCCGCGCCCGCCCTTTCAAGGACGTCGGGATGAGAGGCGAAACCGACGACCCCCTGGACGTCGAGGGAATCGGTCAGCGTGCGGACCAGCTCCTCCGACTGGTCGATGACGGTGACGTCGTTCTCTTCCGCCGCCAGTTGCCGCGCGATGCTCGCGCCAACCTGGCCGGCTCCGCAGATGATGACCTTCATGGCGTATCAGCTATGGGCAAACGAGCCGGATGGATGCCGGGACGCGCGGACATGTCCGTCCCCCTGCCGGTCAGGCCCGGGCGTTCTGGGACCGATCGCCCAGTTGAAGACCGAGGGACTTCAACTTGCGGTGGAGCGCCGAACGCTCCATCCCGACGAAGGCGGCCGTGCGCGAGATGTTGCCGCCGAAGCGCGTAACCTGAGCGGTGAGATATTCCTTCTCGAAAACCTCCCGCGCCTCTCTCAGCGGAAGCGACATGATCTCGCCGCCGTTGTCCGATTGGAGCACGTTAGGTGTCTTGCCGGTTATCTCGGGCGGCAGCGTGTCCGCCCGGACCCGCTCGCTCGGGTCGCCCGGCGCCATGATCAGCAGCCAGTCGATCACGTTCCGCAGTTGGCGGACGTTGCCCTTCCACTCGTAGCTCTGCAGCGCGGCCATGGCGTCCGCGCCGAGCTCGCGCGGCGGCAAACCAGCGACTTCGGCCGACCGAGCCATGAAATGCCGGACCAGCTCGGGGATGTCCTCGCGCCGTTCAGTGAGCGACGGCACCTGAATGGGGACGACGCTCAGGCGGTAGAACAGGTCTTCCCGGAACTTTCCCTTCGTCATCTCCTCCGCCAGGTCCCTGTTCGACGACGATATGACACGAACGTCGACCGCTACCGGGTCGGTGCCCCCCACGCGCTGGAAGGTCTGCTCCTGCAACACCCGCACGATCTTGCCCTGGGTCTCGAGCGGCATGTCCGCGACCTCGTCCAGGAACAGGGTGCCGCCATTGGCCCGTTCGAAAGTGCCGATCTGACGCGGGCCGCCCGATCCCTCGGGCCCGGCCTCGGTACCGAAAAGCTCGTGCTCGAAACGGTCGGGCCGCATGATGGCGCAGTTGACCACCACGAACGGCCCCGTGGCCCTCGCCGAGCGCGCGTGGATCATGCGCGCGACCACTTCCTTGCCCGCGCCCGCGGGGCCGGTGATCAGCACGCGGCTCCCGGTAGGGGCGACCCGGTCGATGATCTGGCGTAGCTGGTTGACCGCCGCCGAGTCGCCGGTGAGATCCGCGTCGCCGCCGGCGCGAAACCTGAGCTCCTCGTTCTCGCGGCGAAGCCGTGCGGCCTCGATGGCCCTCTTCACCACCAGCAGCAAGCGGTCGGCCTTGAACGGCTTTTCGATGAAGTCGTAGGCCCCCTTTTTGATGGCCAACACCGCCGTCTCGATGGTTCCGTGGCCGCTGATCATCACCACAGGAACGCCGGGATGGTCCGCCCGGAAGATATCGAGCAACTCGATACCATCCATCTCGCTTCCCTGCAGCCAGATGTCGAGAAGGACGAGGTTGGGCGGCCGTGCCCGCAGCGCGCCAAGCGCGCTCTCGCCGTCGCTGGCCTCCCGGGTGCGGTAGCCCTCGTCCCTGAGCACCCCCGACATCAACATGCAGATGTCGGCTTCGTCGTCGACGATCAGAATATCATCCGCCATGGGTCGAAACCTCACGCGTCCGAGGCGCCGTCCCGGCCTTTCCCGGCCTCTTCCGGCCGGCCTCCGTCGCCGCCTCGACATCGAGAAGATCCTGCCGGAAGATCAGGCTGACCCGGGCGCCGCCGCCTTCGCGATCTTCGAGAAGGAGTTCGCCGCGATGATCTTCCATGATTTTCTTGGCGATCGCGAGGCCCAGGCCGGTGCCCTTCAGCCGCGTCGTGACATAGGGCTCGGTCAGGCGCTCGCGAACGTCCCGGGGGAGACCGCGTCCGTTGTCATCGACCTCCACGACGATCCGCTCCCCCTCCGGCAGGATGCGAACCGCGACGTGGCCGGGCGCGAGTTCGCCGTTCCTGGGCGGACTGCGCCCCTCGATCGACTCCGCGGCGTTCTGCAGGAGATTGGTGAGAACCTGGCCGATCTGGTGGCCGTCGCAGACGACCCGTACCGGCTCGTCAGGCAACGCACAATCGAATTCGATCTCGGGGTGGGCACCGCGCTGAAGGAACACGGACTGGTGGCAGAGCTCGCCTAGGTCCTCCTCGGTCATGACCGGGGCCGGCATCCTGGCGAAGGAGGAAAATTCGTCCACCAGGCGGCCGATGTCGTCTACCTGCCGCACGATGGTGTCGGTGCAGGTGGTAAACGTTTCCGGGTCGGACTTTATCTGGCTGAGATACTTGCGCTTGAGCCGCTCGGCCGAGAGCTGGATCGGGGTAAGCGGGTTCTTGATCTCGTGGGCGATGTGCTGCGCCACGTCAGCCCAGGCCGCTTTGCGCTGGGCGGACAGCAGCTCGGTGACGTCGTCGAAGGTCACGACGAAACCCTTGATTTCCGAGTCCACCTGCTCCGCCGCGATGCGGACGAACAGGGTGCGCACCCGGCGCCCCGCGGACAGGTTGATCTGCGCTTCCATCAGCCGGTCGGGGCGGCTGCAAGCCTTGGCCAGCAGCTCACCCATCTCCGGCACCACCTTGGCCAGCTCCTTTCCGATGAGCTGATCGAAATCGATCGAGAGCAGCTCCGAGGCAGAGCGATTGGGAAGGTTGATGCGCCCTTTTTGATCCAGCCCGATCACGCCCGCGGACACGCCGGAGAGCACCGCCTCGCTGAATCGCCTGCGCATGTCCAGCTGACGATTCGCCTCGACGAGTTCGCCGCGTTGGTTTTCGAGCTGGTCGGTCATGCGATTGAAGGCGCGGCTCAACGAGCCCAATTCGTCTTCGCGCGGCCCTTCATCGACCCGCGCCGTGAGGTCGCCGGCCCGCACCCGCTCGGCCGCCGCCACCAAGTTGCTGATGGGCCGCGCGAGTTGATTGGCGAACGCCAGGCCCACCCAGATCGCCGCCAGAAGCAGAAGGAGCGCCACGAGCACGAAAATCATGGCGAAGGTGACTTGCAGCCCGGAGCGCTCCCCCTCCAGCTTCTCGTACGCCCGCACCGCCCTTTGGGTTCGCTCCATGTGGTTGAGAACCTTGGGATCGATCGGCCGGCCCACGTAAAGATAGGTGTCGAAGAATCGGTCGAGCCGCACCAGCGCGCGGACCCGGTCGTCGCTCTGCCCGGTCAGGATCGCCACCTCGCCGTTCCGTGCCTGCTCCAGGGCCCAGCCAGGGACGGGCTCGAACTCGAGCGAGAAACTCAACCCTCCCCGCGCCAGCACCCGGCCCATTCCGTCGAACACGACCGCTTCCGACAAGGACCGCAAGGCGGTCTGGGTGTTGACGATCTGGACGAACCGCTTGGGGTTGCCGAGCAACGTCGGACCCTCGTTGCTGACATCGTAAGCCATGGCAAGCACGTCGGCGCGAATGGCTTGTTGATGCTCCTGCAAATAAGCCTCGGCCACGGCGACGGATTCCACGAGCGCCGTGCGCACCCGTTCCGAGAACCACGCCTGAATGCCGAGATCGAAGAACAACGCGGAAAACACTGCCATGATCACCGCCGGAGTCGCCGCCACCAGGCCGAAAAGCAGGACGAGGCGGACGTGGAGCCTCGAGCCCGCATAGCCCCGGCGGCGAGCCGTCCACACGGCAACGATGCGCCATGCCACGACGATGCCGAGCAGCAACAGCAAGATCAGGTCGATGACGAGGAGGATGAGGACCGTGCCGGGATCGGGCCCGAAGGGGGGCGAGCCCGTCAGCACCACGTAAGTCGCGATCCCAGCCCCCGCGGAGGCGACGATGAGGGCGTAGGCGAGTTTTCGGCCGAGGCCGATGCGGCTCGCCCATGACCCCAGTTTCCGGATCAGGTTGGAAGACTTTCCCGCCGTCTCGTCCGCAGCTTCTAACGCCATAAAAAACCCGCTGCAGCCGGTTACACGCTGGACCCACACCGGGCGCGCCTCGTCAACCGGCGCCTATAAAGGGCAGTCATTTTAGGCCCCGCACCACTTGGATGTCCAATTCACGAATCTTCTTGCGCAGTGTGTTGCGGTTGACGCCGAGCAGGCGAGCCGCCTTGATCTGGTTGCCGCGGGTCGTCTCCAGGGTGAGCGAAATGAGTGGGCGCTCGACCTCCTTGAGCACGCGGCCATAGAGGCCCGCCGCCGGCAGGGTGTCCTTGTGCGCTTTGAAATACGCCCTCAGAAGGTGTTCCACCGTCGCCCCCAAGGATGCCGGCTCAAGAGCGTCCGCCGCCCCGACCGGCGGCACCGTGTCGGTCAGTTCGGCCTCGATGACGTCGGTGCCAATGAGCTCGTGGGAGTAGAGGGCCGCGAGCCGGCGCACCAGATTCTCGAGCTCACGCACGTTGCCGGGCCAACGGTAACCCTTCAACCGCTCCATGGCCGCGCTATCGAGCCTCTTCAGGGGCAGGCCCTCGGCGGCGGACTTGGCCAAGAAGTGACGAACCAATGCGGGAATGTCCTGGGTCCGTTCGCGCAGGGGCGGCAGCCGGATCGGCACTACGTTGAGCCGGTAAAACAGGTCCTCGCGGAAAAGCCCCTTATTGATGAGCTGGCGCAGGTCCCGATGGGTGGCGGCGATGATGCGCACGTTGGCGCGGATCGGCGTGCGCCCGCCCACGGTGGTGTATTCGCCATCCTGCAGCACCCGCAGCAGGCGGGTCTGCGCCTCGAGCGGCATGTCGCCAATCTCGTCGAGGAAGAGGGTCCCGCCGTCCGCTTGCTCGAAGCGGCCGGAACTGCGCGCGGTAGCGCCGGTGAAGGCCCCCTTCTCGTGCCCGAACAGTTCGCTCTCGATCAGCTCGCGGGGGATGGCCGCCATGTTGATGGCCACGAAGGGCCCGTTGCGGCGTTTGCCGTAGTCGTGCAGCGCCCGGGCGACCAGTTCCTTGCCGGTGCCCGACTCGCCGGCGATGATCACGGTGAGGTCGGTTCCCATTAGCCGCGCCAGGATCCGGTAAATCTCCTGCATCGCGGGCGAGCGGCCGATCAGCGGCAGCTGCTCTTCCGCCTCCTCCTGCTCGAGCTCCTCGGCGGCGCTATGCCTTGGCTCGATCAGCGCCCGGCGGACGATCCCCACCAGTTCGTTGAGGTCGAAGGGCTTGGGCAGATAGTCGAAGGCTCCACGCTCGGTCGCCTTGACCGCAGTCAAGAGCGTGTTTTGAGCGCTCATCACAATGACCTGCAACTCGGGCCGGATCTTGCGAATGCGCGGGATCAGGTCGAGCCCGTTCTCATCGGGCATGACGACGTCGGTGATCACGAGATCGCCCTGCCCGTCGCTCACCCAACGCCACAGGGTGGCGGCGTTGCTCGTGGTCCGCACCTCGTAGCCGAGCCGCACAAGGGCGTGGTCCAGCACCGTGCGGATCGCACGGTCGTCATCGGCGATCAAGATGGTCGCGTCGGTCATCGGCCAGCCTCCTCTTCCCGGTAGACGGGCAGCCGTAGCCGGAAGACCGTGCGGCGCGGCTCGCTATCGAACTCGACGATCCCACCGTGGTCGTTGATGATCTTCGCCACCAGCGCCAGCCCCAGCCCGGTGCCCCCTGCCTTGGTGGTAACGAAGGGATCGAACAGGCATCCGCGCAGGTCCTCGGGAATCCCCGGGCCGTTGTCCTGAACACTCACTATCAAGGGCAGGCCCATGCGACTCGAGCTGCCCGGAACGGCGAGGCGAACGCCGTGCTGATACGCGGTGGAAAGGGCAACCTCACCGCCCTTTTTGGGAACCGCCTCGGCGGCGTTCTTCACCAGGTTCAGAAGCACCTGGACGAGCTGGTCCCGGTTGCCCAGGACCGCCGGCAGGGAAGGAT
Source organism: Alphaproteobacteria bacterium (assembly GCA_036475545.1). Classification (GTDB taxonomy): domain Bacteria; phylum Pseudomonadota; class Alphaproteobacteria; order DATDPM01; family DATDPM01; genus JAZGAE01. The sequence continues at coordinate 23,675 of JAZGAE010000098.1, read as the reverse complement.
CATAGTCCTCGATGATCCGCACGCCGCGGGCGAAGCCGCTCTTCGCGAGCCGGAGCACGTGCTCGATCACACTGTGGATGTTCACCGGCTCGCGCTCGATTATGCACTTTTCCGAAAAGACCTCCATGCTGTCGACGAGCCCGCATATCCGGTCGGTTTCCTCACAAATGAGGCGGGTGAGCTTGCGGTCCGCCGCCGTGGCGTCCTGCTCGAGAAGCTGGGCCGCGCCGCGAATGCCGGAGAGCGGGTTCTTGACCTCATGGGCGAGCATGGCGGCCATCCCGGTCACCGAGCGGGCGGCGCCGCGGTGAATGAGCTGCTGGTCGATCTTGTCGGCGATGGAACGCTCTCGTAGCGTCACCACGACTGAGCCCGGCGCCTCGACGATCGCCGAGACCTGAATGGTCACGAAATGGTCGCCGATCTTCGGCGTCGCAATCGTGACACCGTATTCGGAGACGCTGTTGCCGTGGCCGCGCACTTGTTCGATCAGCCTGAAGAGAGGGCTGTCGGCGGGAACCAGATCGTCGAGCCGGCGCGTGCACAGATGCCCGGCGCTGGCGGCGAAGAACTGCTCGGCGGCCAGGTTGACGTGCCGAACCTCGCCTTCCGGGTCGATCACCAGCACCGCATCGGGAAGCGCATTCAAGACAAGCCCCGCCACCACAGGCCGGCGCGGCTTCTTCCCTTTGACGGCGGCGAGGGACGTGTTCCCCGGCGGCGCCGCGGGTCTGGGTTCGGCCTTGGCCATCACGCCGCCAAGCCTTCGATCAACGGCTCGTAAAAGCCGCGGATCTTCTCGCGCAGCTCTTCGGCGTCCGCGATCCGGTTCACCTCGGCGCGGAACTCCGCCGAGTGGGGCAGCCCCTTGCTGTACCACCCGACGTGCTTGCGCGCGATGCGCACGCCGGCTTCCTCGCCGAAATGGACGAGGATGTCCTGGTAATGACCGAGCAGCGTCCGGTACTGGCGCTCGAGCGGCGGATCTGGCAGCTTCTCGCCGGTCTCGAGGAAGTGAGCGACCTGCTTAAGGAACCATGGCCGGCCAAAGGTGGCGCGGCCGATCATCACGCCGTCGGCCCCCGATTCGCAGAGGCAGGCTTCGGCTTCCTCCACCGTGGTGATGTCGCCGTTGGCCACCACCGGGATACCCACCGCCGCCTTCACCTCCTGGATGAACCGCCAATCGGCGCGGCCCCGGTACATCTGGCAACGGGTGCGGCCGTGGACCGTGATCATCTTGATGCCGCACTCTTCGGCGATGCGGGCGAGCCTGGGCGCGTTGCGGCTGTTCTCGTCCCATCCGGTGCGCATCTTGAGCGTGACCGGCACGTCCACCGCCTCGACCGTGGCCTCGATGATTTCGGCCGCATGGCGTTCATCCCTCATCAACGCGGAGCCGGCATGGCCGTTCACCACCTTCTTGACGGGACAGCCCATGTTGATGTCGATGATGTCGGCACCGCGGTCGCGGTTGAGAACGGCGGCCTCGGCCATGGCCCGGGGCTCGCATCCCGCGAGCTGGACCACCCCGGGGTACTCCTCGGGGCAACCGCTGGCCTTCCGCATGGCCCGCCGGGTGTGACGGATCATCGACTCGCTGGCGATCATCTCGGAGATCACAAGCGCGGCCCCGCTTCGCCGCGCAAGGCGGCGAAACGGCAGGTCCGTGACTCCCGACATGGGGGCCAGCAAGACCTGGTTTTCCAAACGCATCGGCCCGATCTGAATGCCCATTTTTCAGGCTCTATGGAGATGGTGATTATATTTTGGGCAATGTACCCCGCCGTCCGCGGCGGTTCAACCCCGCGCCCGCCAACGGCACCGCCGGGCGAAAACGGCCCGTTTCAGGCGAGAAGCACGTCGGTGACGAACTTGACCCCGGGGTAAGCCAAGGTCAGCAAGAGATAGGCGAGCAGCACGAAGCGCGCCGCGCGGCGCCCGCGCACGCCGGTCCGGTAATGGGCGATCAAGAGCCCCAGGATGACGGCGAAGGTCAACAGCGAGAACAGGGTCTTGTGATCGAACTCCAGCACCGTGCCGGTTTCGTAAAATTGGGTCCCCATCCCGCTCAAGAGTCCGAGGGTCAGCAGGGCGGCGGAACCCGTCAACAGCCGCACCTGAAGGACCTCGCTGGCGGCCACCGAGGGGAGCATTCCGGTGAGGGCCGTGCGCCGCTTGGCCTTCAGCGCCCGCTCCTGCAGGAAGACGGCGAGCCCCGCGACCGCGGCCACGGTGAGCAGCGCGTACGCCCCCACCGAGAGCACGATGTGCGAGCCCACCCAGGCGGACGGCCCGGCGCCAACGAGCGGCTCCACCGGCGCCTCCTGCCAGACCGTCGCCAGGAGCGCCAGCACAAGCAGGTACGGCAGCAGCAGCACCGCGAGCCGCCAGGCCTCGCGGGTGAGCGCCGAGAGCACCGCGAAAAGAAGCATGCTGGCCGAGACCGTGACCCAGAGCGCGAGCGAAAGGCCAGTGTCCCAGCTAGCCACCACTTGAAGCGCGGTCCAAGCGCCGGTGCCTACGACGGCGACCAGGATCACCGACCAGAAGACCAGGTCCCGCCGCTTCGGCGATGTCACGGAATGGACGCACGCCGGAACCAGCGTTGCGACGGCGGCGAGGCTGTATGCCAGGGTGCCGGGCATGGGAGCGACTATATCATCGTTGCCCGATTTTGGGGGCTTTCGGGGGCGAGCGCCTGCCCGTCCGGGCCCCTTGGCAAGCGCCGCTGCGGCGTCTAGGTTGAGCCGACGCTACCACCAGCACCGATACGGGATGTGCAATGCCTGGGACCGTGGCTCTTGTCGTCGCCGCCGGCCGCGGCCGCCGGATCGGCGGCGAGACGCCCAAACAATATTTGCCCCTGGGCGGCCAGCCGATGCTGCGGCGGAGCCTGAGCGCCTTTCTCTCCCATGACGGGATCGACGCGGTCACCGCGGTCATCCGCCCCGATGACCGGGCGCTCTTCGATGCCGCCTCGGCCGGGCTCGACGTCCTCCCCCCGGTTGCCGGCGGGGCGACGCGGCGGGAATCCGTTCTCAGGGGCCTCGAAAGCCTGGAAACCAGCGCCCCGGAGCGCGTCCTCATTCACGACGGAGCCCGGCCGTTGGTCACGGCGGACATCATCGACCGGGTGCTTGCCGCCCTCGACGAGGCCCCCGGCGCGATCGCCGCCCTTCCCGTCACCGACACCCTCAAACGCGGCGCCGAGGGGCGGATCGAGGCCACCGTCGCGCGCGCCGGGCTGTGGCGGGCCCAGACGCCCCAGGGCTTCCGCTTCGCGGAGATTCTGAAGGCCCACCGCGCCGCCTGGAAGGCCGACAGCGGCGCCGAGTTCACCGACGACGCCGCGGTAGCGGAGCAGGCCGGGCTGCCGCTGGTCCTGGTCGCAGGCAGCGAGGAGAATATCAAGGTGACGACGGAGGAGGACTTCCGCCGCGCCGAACGGCTGGCCGCCGCGTCCGCCGGGGAGCTCAGGGTGGGCATGGGCTTTGACGCGCACCGATTCGGCCCCGGCGATCACGTCTGGCTTTGCGGGCTCCGCATTCCCCACGAGCAGGCGCTCAGCGGCCATTCCGACGCCGACGTGGGCCTCCACGCCCTGACCGACGCGCTCCTGGGGGCGATCGGCGCCGGCGACCTCGGCCGCCACTTCCCGCCGAGCGACCCCAAATGGCGCGGGGCATCTTCCGACGGTTTCCTCCGCTTCGCCGGCGAGCTCGTCGCCGCCCGCGGCGGCCGGATCGTCAATCTCGACCTGACGCTGATCTGCGAAAGCCCGAGAATCGACCCCCATCGCGACGCCATGATCGCGCGCATCGCGGAAATCCTGGGGGTTCCCCGCGACCGGGTCAGCGTCAAGGCCACCACCACCGAGGAGATGGGCTTCACGGGCCGCGGCGAAGGCATCGCCGCCCAGGCGGTGGCGGCCGTGCGGCTCCCGATCGCCGCACAATGACCGAACGGCGCCTTCCGCAAGGGATTTCCTTCTGGCACCCGGCCACGCTGATCGCGACCTGGTTCGGCACGGGTTTGCTGCCGAAAATGCCGGGAACCTGGGCCTCGTTGGCGGCCCTGCCCTGCGCCTGGCTGATCTATGAGGCCCTCGGCCCTCTCGGCCTCGCCGCCGCCAGCGCCCTCGCCTTCTTCCTGGGCTGGTGGGCCTGCGCGGCCCTAGCCCAAAAGGGGGCCGACGGCGATCCCGGCTTCATCGTCATCGACGAGGTCGCCGGCCAATGGCTCGCCCTCACGGCGGTGGCGCCGGACCCCCTGTTCTACGGGACCGGGTTCGTTCTGTTCCGATTTTTCGATATCATGAAACCCTGGCCGATCGACTGGGCCGAGCGCGCCATCGAGGGACCGCTCGGCGTAATGGTGGACGACATCCTGGCCGGCCTCTATGCGGCGGTTGGCTTGTGGTTAATATACTATTACTCTCATAGTATTAGCAATGTTCCCTAATAATTTACTTGAACAGGCGCGCGGGCTCATCGCGGATTTCCGCGACCGCGGTCTCCGCTTCGTAACGGCCGAATCCTGCACCGGAGGGCTGGTGGCCGGCTGCGTCACCGAGATCGCAGGCGCCTCGGATATTTTCTTCGGCGGGTTCGTCGCCTATGATAACAGGGCCAAGGTGACCGAGTTGGGCGTGGACGAGGGTCTCATCCGCGAGCATGGGGCGGTGAGCCCGGAAGTGGCCCGCGCCATGGCCTCGGGCGCCATGGCGAGAACAGGCGCCGACGTGAGCGTGTCGGTGACCGGCATCGCGGGCCCCGGCGGAGGCACGCCGGAAAAGCCGGTCGGGCTGGTCCACTTCGCGGCGGCCCGGCGGAGCGGCGGCGTGCTCGACGAGCGCCGCGTGTTCTCCGGCGATAGGAGTGCGATACGGCTCGCGGCCGTGGGCGCCGCGTTGGAGTTGGCCCGACGCGCCGCAACGGAATAAAAGCGCAAAAATAGATACTCGTTAACTATACTTATCAGGTATACTTGACTAAGATCAGGTACACTTGATTAAGAACTGATAATAAGTACCGAGAGGACCGGCCCCCCCCGGCCTCGCACATGGCCCTCACAGGGAGGACTCAAGGGGTGGACATCGGCTGCCACAGAAGCAGACGCGTTCTCCGTGGCCGCGACGTGGCTTTGGTCGGCTTCGCCATCGGAGCGGTCTGCGCGGTCTTCTTCTACGGCATTGTCGCCACCGACAAGTTTCTCGCAGCGCAACAGGGACGAGGCTGGTTTTCGATCGCCGCTCTGGTGGCCGTGCTCGTGCTCGAGCCGGTGGCGGTATTCATAACCGTGCACTTCCTCCTGATCCGCCGGCGCGGCTTGAGTTGGCGCGATTTGGGCGTGCGGCCCACCACGCTCAAATGGGTGACCGTCGCCGCCGCCGCGGCGCCCGTGTCCCTCGGATTGAGCGCGGCGATCAACAATGCCATCAACCCGATCATCGACCCTGCCGCGCAAATGAATCAATACGCCGCCCTCCTCGCGCCGCACGGCACGACGTTGCTTGGGGCCGCCGGCTTCATCGTCGTCATCGGGCTTCTCGTTCCGGTGGCGGAGGAAGTGCTGTTTCGCGGCATGATCTACGGTTGGCTGCGCCAGAGGCTTGGGATCGTGATAAGTATCGTGGCGAGTGCCGCCATCTTTTCGGTCGCGCACATGAACGTCCAGGCGGCGCTCCAGGTATTCATGATCGGCGCCGTGTTGGCATATCTCTACGAGCGGAGCGGGTCGATCGTGCCTCCGATGGTCACGCACGCGACCATCAACGTGTCCTCGCTCGTGGTTGTCTTCCTCTATGCGGGATCGGCGACGACCGCGTTGGCGCCGTAGAGGTTCTGCGCGCGCTTCTCGAAAGCGCGGACCATGTATTGCACCGCCTCGTTGAACACGCCGTGCATTGCCATCTGCAGGAACCTCGAGTGGAACTCGAAGTCGATGAAGAAGTCGATCAGGCAGTCGTCCTTGCCCCGCGGCTCGAAGATCCAGTGGTTGTTCAAGTAACGGAACGGCCCGTCCAGATAGACGACATCGACCCGCCCGCCCCTCTCGAGACCCGAGGCGTCCCGTTTTGGGGGCGTCAGCGTGACCCGCGAGGTGAACCGCTCGCGAAACACCTTGTAACCGATGATGAGGTTGGCATGGAGGACGTTGCCCTCGCGTTTCCAAACCCTGGCCCCGACGCACCAGGGCAGGAACTCCGGATACCGGTCCACGTCGGCGACCAGGTCGAAGAGCTGTTTCGGGGTAAACGCGAGAACCCGTTTTTCGGCGTGTGTCGGCATCGCATCACCCCCGCCCCGCCTTAGAGCACTATCCGACAAGGTGGAACCATTTGACCGGGATGAATTTGCGTCGTGGCTAGGCGCGCTTCGCATGGCGATGTGGGACATCGGCAAAGATGCGCAACGACGCCACGGCGCGATAGCACCCGGCCTTCGGTGGGGCAAATCGGCTCCCCGGGTTCGTTGCGGCGCTCGCCCGATGCGCCACATCGCGCTTCGCACCGCGCCTGCCCGGAAAACCGATTTGCCTCCATCAAATTGATTCCACCTTGTCGGATAGTGCTCTAGCCCGACACGGCCTTCGCGTCCACTTTTCCCTTCGGACCCAAGAACAGCGCTTCGCGCGCCGCGCGGAGCCTCACGAAATCGTCGCCGGCATGATAGGACGAGCGCGTCAGCGCGGACGCCGAGACCATGAGGAAGCCCTTGGCCAGCGCCATTTCGCGGTAATCGTCGAACTCCGCCGGCGTCACGTAACGGTCGACCGCGACGTGGCGCGGCGTCGGCCGAAGGTACTGGCCGACGGTGAGAAAGTCGACGTCCTCCGAGCGCAGGTCGTCCATGAGCCTCAGCACCTCCTCGCGCGTCTCGCCCAGCCCGACCATGATGCCGGACTTGGTGAAGAGTCGCGGATCCAGCTCCTTGACGCTGCCTAACAGCCGCAGCGAGTGATCGTACCGGGCGCCCCGGCGCACCGCCCCGTAAAGGCGCGGCACGGTCTCCAGATTGTGGTTGTAGACGTCGGGCCCGGCCGCGACCACGGCCTCGACGGCCCCCTCCTTCCTCAGGAAATCCGGGGTCAGCGCCTCGATGGTGGTGGTAGGCGAGGTCTCGCGGATGCGCTCGATGCAGCGGGCGAACTGCCCGGCCCCGCCGTCGTCCAGGTCGTCGCGGTCGACGGAGGTGATCACCACATGGGCGAGGCCCAGCCGCGCCACGGCCTCCGCCAGGTGGTCGGGCTCGTCGGCGTCGAGACGATCGGGCCGCCCGGTGGCGACGTTGCAGAAGGCGCAGGCCCGGGTGCACACCGAGCCCAGGATCATCACCGTCGCGTGGCCCTTGGCCCAGCACTCGCCGATGTTGGGGCAGGCCGCCTCCTCGCACACCGTGTTGAGCGCGAGCTCCCGCATGAGATGGCGGGTCGCGTGATACGCCGGTGAGACCGGCGCCCTGACCCGGATCCACGGCGGCTTGGGCAGCGGCGGCGCGCCGTCTCGGATGTCTTGAACCTTGGTCACCATGGACGCTTTCGGCCCTCCACTCCTTCGGTCGGCCTTACCCTACCGGTTCCCTTGGTCATAGCCGGACCTTCGTTAACCGCTCGTAACCGCCGCCTCGGGGCCGAGGCGGCGGCACGCCGCGCCCAAGGTCAGAAATGTATGGTCCGCTCATAGGCGTCAAGGACCGACTCATGCATCGTCTCCGAGAGCGTCGGGTGCGGGAAGATGGTCTCGATGAGCTCCGCCTCGGTGGCCTCCAGCCCGCGGGCGATGGCAAATCCCTGGATGAGCTCGGTGACCTCGGCGCCGATCATGTGGGCCCCCAAAAACTCGCCGGTGTGCCTGTCGAACACGGTCTTGACCAGGCCCTCCGGCTCGCCCATGGCCAGCGCCTTGCCGTTGGCGAGATAGGGAAAGCGGCCGATCCGGACCTCGTGGCCCTGCTCCTTGGCCGCGGCCTCGGTGAGCCCGACGCTGGCTATCTGCGGGCGGCAATAGGTGCAGCTGGGAACCTTGGAGACATCGAGGGGATGGACATCGCCGACCCCGGCGATGCGTTCCACGCAGACGACCCCTTCGTGCATCGCCTTGTGGGCGAGCCAAGGCGGCCCGACCAGGTCGCCGATGGCATACACCCCGGGCTCGTCCGTCTCGAGCCATTGGTTGACCACGACGTGGCTGTTCTCCACCCGGACGCCGGTGCCCTCGATGCCGATGTCCTCCACGTTGCCGACGATGCCGACGGCGAGGATCACGCGCTCCGCCGTCGTCTCGAAGGCCTCGTCCTTGGCGGCCACCGTGGCCGTCACCTTGTTCCGGCCCTTCTTGAGCCCTTCGACGGAGGCAAGCGTGTGGATCTTCACCCCCTGCTTCTCGAAGATCGTGCGGGCGAGATGCGAGATTTCCTCGTCCTCCACGGGCAGGATCCGGTCCAGGATCTCCACCACGGTCACGTCGGCCCCCATGTCGCTGTAGAAACTCGCGAATTCCATTCCGATGGCGCCCGACCCCACCACCAGGACGGACTTCGGCATGGCCTCGGGGACCATGGCCTCCTTGTAGGTCCACACCAGCTTGCCGTCGGGTTCTATCCCGGGCAGCGTGCGGGCGCGGGCGCCCGTGGCCAAGATCACGTGGCGGGCGGAAAGCGCGGCCGCGGCTTGGCCCTCCCGCTCGACCTCGAGCGTCCAGGGCCCGTCGCCCGTCTTGCCGGCCAGCCTGGCGTGGCCGTCGAAGACGGGCACCTTGTTCTTCTTGAGGAGGAAGGCGACGCCGGCGCTCAACTGGTTGGCGACCTTGCGCGAGCGGCTCACCACGCGCGCCATGTCGAAGCTCACATCCCGGACCGAGAAGCCGAACTCGTCGAGGTTGTGGAGCAGGTGGTGGATCTCGGAGGCGCGCAGCAGCGCCTTCGTGGGGATGCAGCCCCAGTTGAGGCAGATGCCGCCCAGGTGCTCGCGCTCGACGACGGCGGCCTTGAGGCCGAGCTGGGCAGCGCGGATCGCGGCGACGTAACCGCCGGGCCCGCCGCCTACCACGACCACGTCGAAGGATGTCTCCGGCACCCGGCCCTCCCCTACAGCAACATGGTGGGGGGATACTCGATGAAGCGTCTGAACGCCGCAAGGAACTCGGCGCCGATCGCCCCGTCCACGGCGCGGTGGTCGATCGACAGCGTGCAGGTCATGACGTTGGCCACGGCCAGCTCCCCGTCTTTCACCACCGCTCTGGGCTCGGCCCGGCCGACGGCCAGGATGCACGCCTGGGGCGGGTTGAGGATGGCGGCGAACTCCTTGATCCCGTACATGCCGAGGTTGGAGACGGTGAAGGTCCCGCCTTGATACTCCTCGGGACTAAGCTTGCCCTCGCGGGCCCGGGCGGCAAGGTCGCGCATCTCGCTCGAGATCACGGCCAGGCCCTTGGCCCCGGCGTCGCGGATGATGGGCGCCACCAGACCGTCCGGCACCGCGACGGCGACGGCGACGTCGGCCCGCTGGTACCGGCGCAAGCCACCGTCGGCCCAAGACACGTTGGCGGCGGGCACCTGCTTCAGCGCCAGGGCCACGGCGTGGATGACGAAGTCGTTGACGGAGAGCTTGACCCCGCCGCCCTCTTCTTCGCGGTCGCCGCTTCGGCTATTGATCTCGTTGCGGATCTCCAGAAGGGCGTCCACCTCGCAGTCTATGGTGAGATAGAAGTGGGGCGCGGCGCGCTTCGATTCCGTCATGCGCTCGGCGATCGCCTTGCGCATTAGGCTCAAGCGCGTCTCCACGAACGGCGCAGACCCGGGGACCTCCACGGCCGCCGGCGCGGCCACCGCGGCCGGCGCGGCCACCGCCACGCCGCTCGCGATCGCCTGCCCGACATCGGCCTTGACGACGCGGCCCCTCGGCCCGGAGCCCCGGATCAGGCCCAAATCCAGCCCCGCTTCCGCGGCCATGCGCCGCGCCAGCGGACTCGCCGCGACGCGAGCCGAAGGTGCGGGAGCAGGCGGCGGTGCAACAGCCGCAGGAGCAGGCGATGGCGCCGGTGCCGGCCGCGGCGGCGGCGGCGCGGGCTTCGCCTTGGGCCTAGACGGCGGCGCGGGCGCGGGCTTTGCCGGCGTGGGCGGAGCGCCCGGCGCCTCCTCGGCCAACGCGGCTTCCAGCGCCGCCTCGTCCTCGCCCTCTTGCGTCAGGACGGCGATCACCTTGTTGACGGGGACGGCGGCCGTCTCGGCGGGGACCACGATGCGGGCGAGGCGCCCCTCGTCGACGGCCTCCAACTCCATGGTCGCCTTGTCGGTCTCGATCTCCGCCAGCACGTCGCCGGCGGCGACCTCGTCGCCCTCCTTCTTGTGCCATTTGATGATGGCGCCCTCGGTCATGGTCGGCGACAGGGAGGGCATCCGCACCTTGATGGGCATGAGCGATCCTTCCCCGCGGCCACCGCCGCCGCATTCAACCGCGGTAGCAGACCGAGCGCGCGGCGGAAGCGACCGTCTCGGGCTGCGGCACGGCCAGAGCTTCGAGGTTGGCGGCGTAAGGCATCGGCACGTCGGCCCCGGTGACGCGGGCCACCGGCGCGTCCAGGTCGTCGAAGGCCTGTTCCATGATCACCGCGGCGACCTCCGCCCCGATGCCGGCCACCGGCCAGCCCTCCTCCACCGTCACGACGCGGTTGGTCTTCCTGACCGAGGCGACGATGGCCGCCGCATCCATGGGGCGCAGCGTCCTCAGGTCCACCACCTCGGCCTCGATCCCCTCCGCCGCCAGGATTTCCGCGGCCTGCACCGCCACCTCGCACATCCGGGAAAAGGCGACAATGGTGACGTCCTTGCCTTGGCGCAGGATCTTGGCCCTGCCGATGGGCACCACGAAGTCCGGGTCCACCGGCACCTCGGAGGCGCGGCCGTACAGGATCTCGTTCTCGAGAAACACAACGGGATTGGGGTCGCGGATGGCCGACTTCAAGAGGCCCTTGGCGTCCGCGGCCGAATAGGGGGCGACGACCTTCAGCCCCGGACAGTGGACGTACCAGCTGGCGAAGTCTTGAGAGTGCTGGGCGGCGACGCGAGAGGCCGGCCCGTTGGGGCCGCGGAACACGATCGGGCAGTTGATCTGGCCGCCGGACATATAGAGCGTCTTCGCCGCCGAGTTGATGACCTGGTCGATGGCCTGCATCGAGAAGTTGAAGGTCATGAACTCGACGATGGGGCGAAGCCCGGCGAAAGCGGCGCCGACCCCGAGGCCGGCGAAGCCCATCTCGGTGATCGGCGTGTCGATCACCCGCTCGGGCCCGAACTCCGCCAAGAGCCCTTGGCTGACCTTGTACGCGCCCTCGTATTCGGCGACCTCCTCGCCCATGAGGAAGACCCTCTCGTCGCGCCGCATCTCCTCGGCCATGGCGTCGCGGAGCGCCTCGCGGGTGGTGAGCGTCACGGTCTCGCCCGCCGGCGCCTCCTCGGGCGCGGCAGGCGGCACAGGCGCCGCGGCCGGCGCCGCTGCGGGCTCAGGCGCCGCTGCGGGCTCAGGCGGCGCCGTGGGCGGGGCCTCGGCCCGAGGGACCTCCGGCGGAGCCGGGGCTTGCGGCCGCGGCGCGGCGACCGGGGCGGGCTCCTCTTCCTCCCCCTCCTCGAGCAACACCGCGATGGGCGTGTTCACGGGCACGTTCTCCGCGCCCTCGGCCACGAGGATGCGGCCCAGCCGGCCGTCGTCGACGGCCTCGAGTTCCATGGTCGCCTTGTCGGTCTCGATCTCCGCCAGCACGTCGCCGGCGGCCACCTCGTCGCCCGGCCCCTTGTACCACCTGGCGAGCTTGCCCTCGGTCATGGTGGGCGAGAGCGCCGGCATCAGGACCTCGATCGCCATGATGGCTCAGGCCTCCGCCAGCACGTCGGTGTAGAGCTCCGCCGGGTCGGGCTCGGGGCTCTCCTGGGCGAACTCCGCCGCCTTCGAGACGATCTCCCTGACCTCGCGGTCGATCACCTTGAGCTCGTCCTGGCTGGCGAGCTTGTGCTCGAGGAGCAGGTCGCGGACATAGTCGATGGGGTCGCGCTCGGCGCGGACCTTGGCGACCTCCTCCCGGGAGCGGTACTTCGCGGGATCGGACATGGAATGCCCGCGATAGCGGTAGGTCTTCACCTCGAGCACGTAGGGCCCCTTTCCGGCGCGGCAATGCGCCACCGCCTTCTTCCCGGCCTTCGCCACCGCGAGCACGTCCATGCCGTCCACACGCATGCCGGGGATGCCGTAGGCCTCGCCCCGCCGGAAGAGCCCGGTGCCCGCGGCGGCGCGCTCTTCGGACGTGCCCATGCCGTACTTGTTGTTCTCGATGACGTAGACGACGGGGAGCCCCCACAACGCCCCCATGTTGAAGGACTCGTAGACCTGGCCCTGGTTCGCGGCGCCCTCGCCGAAGAACGTGAGGCACACCCGCGGCGGCCCCTCGCGCTTGCGGTCCAAGTACCTGAGGGCGAAGGCGATGCCGGTGCCGACGGGCACCTGCGCGCCGACGATGCCGTGGCCGCCGTAGAAGTTCTTCTCGCGGCTGAACATGTGCATGGAGCCGCCCTTGCCCTTGGAGTATCCGCCGACGCGGCCCGCGAGCTCGGCCATCACGCCGCCGGGGTCCATGCCGCAGGCCAGCATGTGGCCGTGATCGCGGTAGCTGGTGAGGATGAGATCCTCCGGGGTGATCGCCGACATCATGCCGGTGATGACCGCTTCCTGGCCGATGTAGAGGTGGCAGAACCCGCCGATCAGCCCCATGCCGTAAAGCTGGCCCGCCTTCTCCTCGAAGCGGCGGATCAGCAGCATGTCGCGGTAGTATTCGAGCAGCGACTCCCGTGACGCCGGAGCCTTCTTGCGGGAACTGGGCTTACGCGCGGGTTTGGGCCTGGTCGTTACCATCCCTGACTTTCCTCGGCACCGAGACGCCCTGGCGGGACGCTTGGCTCTCCGGCAATAGGAAAGAGGTAGCCCGGATCGCGCAATCGTTCAAGAGACCGCACACCGGCGCAGGGTGCCGGGAATCCGTTGATTCTTTGTAAAGATTCGCAGGCCCGAGGAACACCTGCCCGATTGCGGGTCAGAGGGGCCGGCGCGGCCCGGTTCCGATCCGCAAAAACTAGGCGGCCCGTGCGATCACGAATGGAGCAATTCTTGGCCAAGCGGACCGGCGTTCAACGGATCTCGCCGATCCATTGCTTGCCGGAGCCGCGCCCGACGTCGCCGGAGGGGGCGCGCCCGCCGTCCTCGCCGTCCTCGTTCAGGATGACCACCTCGTCGGGCCGCGCCAGATTGAGCATGATGCGCGCGCGCTCGTCCAGCATGTCGGGGTCGAGGCTCTCGGGCTGAAGCAACCCCACGCGCCGTTCCAGCGCCTCCCGCTCGGCGCGGACCTCGGCGAGCGTCGCCTCCGACCGCTCGATCTGCTGGGTGACCTGCCACCAGGCGATGAGGCCGCGCTCTCCCTGCACCGCGTGATACCCGAGATAGCCGATGACCGCGGCCGCAAGCACCGGCCCCCAGACATGGCGCACGCGGCGGCGGATCTCCTTGAGAACGGACATGGCCCGCAGGGAATCACAGACGAATCCACGCGGTCAACAAAAACGTTCGCGCCCCGCCGCTCAGGCCCGCCTGTTGGAACGATGATTGAAGAGCCGGCGTCCGCCCCCGGAAAAGCGAATCAGCCGCGTTTCCTGAGCACGCTTTCGCCGGCGAAGCGGGCGGCGGGTCCCAGCTCCTCCTCGATGCGGATGAGCTGGTTGTACTTCGCCAGGCGGTCGGAGCGCGACAGCGACCCGGTCTTGATCTGGCCGCAGTTGGTGGCGACGGCGAGGTCCGCGATGGTGGAGTCCTCGGTCTCGCCGGAGCGGTGCGAGATCACCGCCGTGTAGCCGGCCTTGTGCGCCATCTCCACGGCTTCAAGCGTCTCCGTCAGCGTACCGATCTGGTTCACCTTGATGAGAACCGAGTTGGCGAGGCCCCGGCGAATGCCCTCGGCCAGGCGTTTCGGATCGGTGACGAAGATGTCGTCGCCGACGATCTGGACCTTCTCGCCGAGCGCGTCGGTGAGCTCCGCCCAGCCGCCCCAGTCGTCCTCGGCCATGCCGTCCTCGATGGAGACGATGGGATAGCGGTCCACGAGATCCGCGTAGAAGGCGACCAGGCCGTCGACGTCGAGGACCTTGCCCTCCCCCGCAAGGTGGTACTGGCCGTCCTTGTAGAACTCGGTCGAGGCGGAATCGAGGGCGATCATGATGTCCTCGCCGGGCTTGTAGCCGGCCCCCTCGATCGCCTTCATGACGAAGCCGAGCGCCTCCTCGGTGCCGGCGAGGTTGGGGGCGAAGCCGCCCTCGTCGCCGACATTGGTGCTGTGCCCGGCCTCGCCGAGCTGGCGCTTCAAGGTCTGGAATACCTCGGCGCCCATGCGGATGGAGTCGGCCACCGACTCGGCGGCGACCGGCATGATCATGAACTCCTGAATGTCGATGGGGTTGTCCGCGTGAATGCCGCCGTTGATGATGTTCATCATCGGCACCGGGAGCGTGCGCGCGTCGGCGCCGCCGATGTACCGGTAGAGCGGCAGGCCGGTCGCCTCGGCGGCGGCCTTGGCAACGGCCAGGCTCACGCCGAGGATGGCGTTGGCGCCGAGCCGGCCCTTGTTCGCGGTGCCGTCGAGCGCGATCATGGTGGCGTCGATGGCGGCCTGGTCCTCGGCGTCGAGGCCGGAGAGCGCGTCGAAGATCTCGCCGTTCACGGCCTCGACCGCGCGCAGCACCCCCTTGCCGCCGTAGCGCTTGTCGTCGCCGTCGCGGAGCTCCAGGGCCTCATGCGCCCCGGTCGAGGCACCGGACGGCACCGCGGCGCGGCCCCAGTCGCCGGTCTCAAGCGTCACGTCCACCTCGACGGTGGGATTGCCGCGCGAGTCCAAGATCTCGCGGGCCACGATGTTGATGATCGCGGTCATGGCCACCGGTTCCCTTGCTCAAAGGTCGGCAACAGATACCCGGCGGTGATCGCCCATGCAAGCGCGACGACCGGCGGCGATTATCGAGACGGGCGCGACGAAGGCACCCTCGATCTCATCGGGGATCCGGGGACCAATGACGGCAGCGTTCCCGCCCACCGCCAGATAGACCTCGATCACGGGATTGCCGGCCTTGTCCGCGGCGCTGGCGGCGAGGGGCTGGCCGCCTATCGGCCGATCGTGCCCTCGAAGAACTCCCGGACCAGTTCCAGGCGGGCCAACGCCACCCCGATGCTTACGTCCTGAAACGGGTGCGCGAATTCGTCGCGGCGGACGATGGTGCCGCCTCGCGCCGCCACCGACTCGGCGAGCTCTCGCGAGTCCTTGAGCGGCACCACCCTGTCGCTGCCGCCGACGATGACCATGAGGTTCGAGCAGTCCCGCGGCACGTTGTCGACAGGGTTCAGCTCGCTCGGGCAGCCGTACCGGGTGATGCGGCTGGGCGCCGAATCGATCACCGCCGCATCGAACGAGACCCCGGCGCCGATGGCGTTGAGAAAGATCACGCCGCCCAGGGACATGCCGTACAGGAGGCTCTTCGTGTAGCCCTTCCCGTTCAGATGGCCGATGATCTCGACATAGTCCGACAGGATCGCCGCCATTCGGCTGCGGCCTTCGGATGTGCCGTAGCCCCGGAAGTCGAAGGCGAAGGCGTCGAAGCCGGCTTGCGCGAAGAACCTCAGCACCGGCACGGTGTGCTCGGCCAGCATGGCGTTGCCCTGGGTCACCAGCACGTAGCCGCGTGGGGCCAAGCCCGCCGGCACGATCGCGCGGTGCTTGTACCCGCCGAGAAGGCGCTGGTCCTTGGTGCGGAAGGAGACCGGCTCGAGCCCTTCGATCGCCTCGGACCGGTCGAGCCGAGGCCGGCCCGCCACGGCCCGCAGGAGGAAGAACCCCACCCTCTCGGTCAGCGCGCCGCAGACCGCTTTCTCGAGATATCCGGGCTCTTGAGCCCGCGCACCTGCACCAAACAAGGCCACGAACAGGACCATCAAGAAAAAGGTAGCGGCGGGCATCGCCGCACCAGGATGCATCATGGGGCGATCGGCCTCTCCTTGGCGAGCCGGTCGAACTCCTGGAGCGTCTCGAGGAAGTCGCGCATGGCATCGAGCCGCATCATGTTGGGCCCATCGGAGGGCGCGTCGTCCGGGTCCTGGTGGGTCTCCACGAACAGGGCGGCGACGCCCACAGAGACGGCGGCCCGCGCGAGCACCGGCACGAACGCGCGCTCACCCCCGGTCGTGGTTCCCCGGCCACCGGGCTGCTGCACCGAGTGGGTGGCGTCGAACACCACCGGATAGCCGAGACCGGCGAGCACGGGCAGCGCGCGCATGTCGGAGACCAGGGTGTTGTAGCCGAAGCTCACGCCGCGCTCGGTCACCAGCACGTTGCGGTTATTGGTCGATTCCACCTTGGCGACGACGTTCGCCATGTCCCAGGGCGCCAGGAACTGCCCCTTCTTGATGTTCAGCGCGCGGCCCGTGTTGGCCGCCGCCAGCAGGAGGTCGGTCTGGCGGCAGAGGAAGGCCGGGATCTGGAGGACATCCACGGCCTCGGCCACAGGCGCGCACTGCTCCGGCGTGTGCACGTCGGTCAGCACCGGGCAGCCGACGGTCTCGCGCACTTCCGCCAATATGGGGAGCCCCTCTTCCAAGCCGACGCCGCGCGAGCTCGCAAGAGAGGTGCGGTTGGCCTTGTCGAAGGAGGTCTTGTAGATGAAGCCGATGCCAAGCTCGTCCGTGATCTCCTTGAGCGCGCCCGCCGTCTCCAGAGCGTGGCCGCGGGATTCCAGCGCGCACGGCCCCGCGATCAGCGCCAGCGGCAGGTCGTTGCCGAGGGTGACCGGACCTATGGTGACGTGGCGCACGTCCGTCATCGAGCCAAGCCCGCGGATTACACCAGCCGCGACTGGTCGACCGCGGCTTCGATGAACGAGACGAACAGCGGATGGGGCTCGAACGGCTTGGACTTGAGCTCCGGGTGGAACTGCACGCCGACGAACCAGGGATGATCCGGAATCTCGACGATCTCGGGCAAAAGCCCGTCGGGGGACTTGCCCGAGAAGACCACCCCCGCCTCCGCCAGCCGGTCCTCGTAGGCCGGGTTCACCTCGTAGCGGTGGCGGTGGCGCTCGCTGATGCGCCTCTTCCCGTAGATCTGGGCCGCCCGGCTGTTGGGGCTCATCACGCACTCGTAGGCGCCTAGGCGCATGGTGCCGCCGAGCTCGCTGTCCTCGCTCCGCTTTTCTATTTCGTCGCCCCGGGTCCACTCCGTCATGAGCCCGATCACCGGCTCTTCGCAGGGACCGAACTCGGTCGAACCGGCGCCCGGCAGATCGGCCAAGTTGCGGGCCGCCTCGACCACCGCCATCTGCATGCCGAAGCAGATGCCGAAGTAGGGCACCCTGCGCTCGCGGGCGAAGTGCGCGGCCTGAATCTTTCCCTCGGCGCCGCGTTCCCCGAAGCCGCCGGGGACCAGGATGCCGTCCACCCCGTCGAGGTGGTGAATGCTGTCCTTGCGCTCGAAGATCTCCGAGTCGATCCACTGGGTGTTGACCCCGACGTTGTTGGCGATGCCGCCGTGGGTCAGGGCCTCGGCGAGCGACTTGTAGGAGTCCGCCAGCGTCGTGTACTTGCCCACGACGGCGATGGTGACCTCGCCTTCGGGCTCGCGGATGCGCCGCACGATGTCGCGCCAGCGCGAAAGGTCGGGCTCCTTGTCGACTCCGATACCGAAGCGCTGGCACACCTGTTTGTCGAAGCCCTGTTCGTGATAGCTGATCGGCACCTGATAGACGGTGTCGACGTCGAGCGCCGGGATCACCGCCTCCTCGCGAATATTGCAGTAAAGGGCGATCTTGCGCTGGTCCGCCGCCGGAATCTCCCGGTCCGAGCGGCACAGCAGAATGTCGGGCCGGATGCCGAGGCCCTGGAGCTCCTTGACCGAATGCTGGGTTGGCTTGGTCTTGAGCTCCTTGGCGGCGGGGATGAAGGGGACCAACGTGAGGTGCACGAACAGGGTCCGCTCCGGCCCCAGTTCGTTGCCGATCTGGCGGATGGCCTCGAGGAACGGCAGGCTCTCGATGTCGCCGACGGTGCCCCCGATCTCGCAGATCACGAAATCCTCGCCGTCGAGATCGGCGAAGATGAAGTCCTTGATGGTGTTGGTGACATGGGGGATGACCTGGACCGTGGCGCCCAGGTAGTCCCCGCGTCGCTCCTTGGCGATCACGGTGGAGTAAACCCTCCCCGCCGTGATGTTGTCGCTGCGGCGCGAGGGCACGCCGGTGAAACGCTCGTAATGGCCGAGATCGAGGTCGGTTTCCGCGCCGTCGTCGGTGACGTAGACCTCGCCGTGCTGGAACGGGCTCATGGTGCCCGGGTCGACGTTGAGATAGGGGTCGAGCTTGCGCAGCCGAACCTTGAAGCCGCGGGCCTGGAGCACCGCGCCCAAGGCCGCTGAGGAAATCCCTTTTCCGAGGGAGGAGACCACGCCGCCGGTTATAAAGATGAACCGGGTCATGGACCTACACTGTATATCAACTCCGGCCCGCTCCCAAGGAAAAGAGGCGGCTTGTCCGCCGCCTCGCCCCTTCGCGGCCTCCACGGCCCGCCGCCGGCCCGTTCCCGCCCGAACGCGTCATCGGGCGAGCGGCACCTGCGGTCCTACCGGTTGCTCCGGCGCCACCGGTTCGGTGGCCGCGGGCGGCTGATCGAGGATGGAGGTCGGCTCGCGCTCGCCCGCCGCGACGATGGCCAGCGCCAGGCTCGTCAACATGAAGAGGCCGGCGAGCACGGCCGTGACCCGGGTCAAGAGATTCGTCGCGGACCGGCCGCTCATCAGCCCCCCCATACCGCCACCGCCGATGCCGAGGCCCCCGCCCTCGCTCCGCTGGAGCAGGACGGTCCCCACCAGGATGATCGCCAGCATGAGGTGAACGACGAGAAGAACTGCTTCCATGGCCTCGCTCGTATCCCGCGTTCCGCCACCGGCTCCCGACCCGAGGGCCGTCGGCGCGAAGAGAAAACTCAGGGCGCTATTTAAAGGGTTCCCGCGCCCATCGCTAGGGACAACTTTGGGCGATCGCCCAAAAATCGTCGACTTTCAGGCTGGCGCCGCCGACCAGCGCGCCATCGACATCGTCAAGCGCCAGGATCCCGGCCGAATTCCCGGGGTTCACCGAACCCCCGTAAAGGATCCGCACCCGCTCCGCCCCGGCGACGAGGCGGGCGAGCCGCGCCCGGATCTCGCCGTGGACCGCCGCGATCTCCTCTGCCGTCGGGGTCCTACCCGTGCCGATGGCCCAGACCGGCTCGTAGGCGATCACGGTGTTTTCCGCACTCGCGCCCCGAGGCAAGGAGCCCTCGAGCTGGCGCGAGACGACCTCGATGGTTTGGCCGCGGTCGCGCTCGGCTTCGATTTCGCCGATGCAGACGATGGCGATGAGCCCCGCCCCGTGGGCGGCCGCCGCCTTGGCCCGAACGAGCTCGTCGGTCTCGCCGTGGTCCGAGCGGCGCTCGGAATGGCCGACGATCACGAACGCGCAGCCCGCGTCCCGCAGCATGGCGGCGCTGACGTCGCCGGTGTGGGCGCCGCTCTCGTCGGGGTGACAGTCCTGTCCGCCGACCGCGAGCGCGCTCCCGGCCACCGCCTCCGCCACCGCCCGCACCAGGGTGGCGGGCGGGCAAACCACCATCTCGAAAGCCGCTTGCGGAGCCGCCCGACCGCGTTCCACCAAGCCCTTCGCCAGAGCGATGCCGTCCACACGCAGCCCGTGCATCTTCCAGTTACCGGCGAACAAATGGTGCCGATCCGCAGTCATCGCTCAGGGCCGCTCCACCTTCGGTCCATCCCGTCCTCGCGATTGCGCCCCTGCCACGGCCCTGCCGCCCCCGCAAGGCCCGACCGGGCGAACGCGCCGCGCCTCTTTATCACGAGGGGAGAGCCTTTTCCACCGCCAGCGCGAGCGGTCCGGAAATCCCCTGTTGCGGGGGCGAAGGCGCGCCCTTATCATTCCGCGCGCCGCCGGCCGTGACCGCGCGTCGCGGCTTAACCATTTGAGGGGGCTTCTTTTTTCCATGCTGAATACCCTTCGCAAGAGCGCTGCTTCCTGGGTCATGAAGGGCCTGTTCGGGATCCTCGTGCTCAGCTTCGCGGTCTGGGGCATCGGCGACATCTTCCGCGGGCCGGGCCGGGACACCATCGTCATCGAGGTCGGCGACCGCGGCATCACGGGCCAGGAGCTGATCACCGCGTATCAGCGGTACATCGCACAGATGCAACCGGCGTTCCGTGGCAAGCTGGACGCCGAGCTGGCGGAAACGCTCGGATTTCGCGAAACCGTCATTCGCAACCTGGTGAGCGGCGCGGTCTTCGACGTCGCAGCCGGCGACCTCGGTCTCGCCGTCAGCGACGACCTGGTGCGCGAGAACATATTGAACAACCCCGCGTTCAAGGGCCCCGGCGGCGCGTTCGACACACTCGCTTTCGAGCAGGCGTATCGGCAGGCCGGCTTTTCGGAAGAGGCCTACGTCGCCGCGTTGCGCCGCGATCTCGCGAGCAACGGCCTCGTCACGTCGATCATCGCCGGCGCCAGTGCCCCGCGGTCGATGCGCGAGGCCCTTTACCGCCTGCGCGGGGAGGAGCGCGTCGCGGAGGCGGTGCTGGTCGCGGATGCCAGCATCACCGGCGTCGGCGAGCCGGGAGAGGCCGCGCTCGAAGTCTTTCACCGGGAGCACGCGGAGCGGTTCACCGCGCCGGAGTATCGCGCGCTCACGGTGGTGAGCCTCGACCTGAAGGCGCTCGCCGACGAGATCACCGTCTCCGACGACGAATTGCGTCAGCTCTACGACGACAGCTTTGGGCGGTTCACGACTCCGGAGCGGCGCAACCTGCGGCAGATCCTGCTGGACGACGAGGTCGAGGCTTCCCGCGCCCGGAAAATGCTGGCGGAGGGGCGCGACTTCGCCGAGGTGGCCAAGGAGATCGCCGGCAAGGAGGAGGCCGACCTCGTCATCGGATGGATCACGAAGGGGGGCCTCCCCGAGCCGCTTGCCGAGGCCGCTTTCGCGCTCGAGGCGGGCGACATCTCGGACCCCGTCAAGAGCGCGCTCGGCTGGCACATTCTTCAGGCAACCGAGACCGAGGCGCAAGAGACGCGCAGCTTCGAGGAAGCTAAGCCGGAACTTCGCGCGGAGATCGCCGAAGAGCGCGTCATCGACAGCATCTACAGCATCGCCAACCAGTTCGAGGACGCGCTCGCGGGCGGAGCCAGTCTCCAGGAGGCGGCGGCGCGGGTGAACCTCAAGCCCTTCACCCTCGAGGCGGTGGACCGCGAGGGCGGCGATGCCCGGGGCCAACCGATCGAGGGCTTGCCGGGCGGAGGCTTCCTGAAGACGGCGTTCGCGACGGCCAAGGGCGAGGAGAGCCTGCTCACCGAGACGCCGGACGGCGGCTACTTCATGCTGCGCGTGGACAGGGTGACGCCGTCGGCGCTCAAGCCCCTGGAGTCGGTTCGCAGCCAGGTGGCCGAGGCGTGGCGGGCCAACGAGCGCCACAAGGCGGCGCAAGCCCGGGCGCAGGCTATGGCGGAAAAGGTCACAGGGGGCGCGGCGCTCAACGAGGTGGCCGCCGAGATGGGCCTCGAGGTGACCACGACCGAGCCCTTCATCCGGAGCACCCTTGCCCTTCCGCCTGCTCTCGTGACCAAGCTGTTCGAGGCGCCGATCCAAGGGATCGCCACCGCCGAGGCGGCGGACGGCTACATGCTGGCCCAGATCAAGGAGATCCGGCCCGCCGAGCCGGGCGCCGACAAGGAAGGCGTCGAGAGGGTCACGGGACAGCTGCGGGAGGCATTCGCCTCCGACCTGCTCGCCCAGTACCATCGCACGCTCTACGACCAGTACGAGGTCGAGATCAACAGGCGTGCGATCGACGCCCTCTTCTGAGCGATCCAGGCGATGAGGCCGGACCCGGACTTCGCCTCCTTCGCCGCCGCTTACGAGGCGAACCGGCCGCAGCTCGTCTGGACCCTGCTGGTGGCCGACCTGGAGACGCCGGTCTCCGCCATGCTCAAGCTGGCGGACGGGCGGCCCAACAGCTTCCTGCTCGAGTCGGTCGAGGGAGGCTCCATTCGCGGGCGCTACTCCGTCATCGGCCTCGACCCGGACGTGATCTGGCGCTGCCGGGGCGACAAGGGCGAGGTCAACCGCCGCCCGGCGCAAGACCCGGACGCCTTCGAGCCTTGCGCCGACGGCGCCCTCGAGTCGCTCAGGGCCTTGCTCGCCGAGTCCAGGATCGAGATTCCGGAAGAGCTGCCGCCCATGGCCTCGGGCCTCTTCGGCTACATGGGCTACGACATGGTGCGGCTCATGGAGGGGTTGCCGGACACCAACCCCGACCTGCTCGGGCTTCCGGACGCGATGTTCCTGCGGCCCACGGTGATGGCGGTGTTCGACACCATCGAGGACAGCGTCTTCGTCATCACCCCCGCATGGCCCGAGAAGGGCGTGGACGCGCGGACCGCCTACGATGGCGCCTGCGCGCGCCTCGAGGAGGTGGCCGCCAGGTTCGAGCGCCAGCTCTCCCTCGGCCACGTTCCCGCGAGGGAGGCCGCGGAGCTGCCCGAGCCGGTCTCGAACATGACCCGGGCCGAGTACCACGCGCTGGTCAAACGAGCGAAGGAATACATCCTGGCCGGCGACATCCTCCAGGTGGTCCCCTCGCAACGGTTCTCGGTCCCCTTCGCGCTGCCGCCGTTCCCGCTCTACCGGGCGCTGCGGCGGCTCAACCCCTCGCCGTTCCTGTTCTACTTCGACTTCGGGGACTTCGCGGTGGTGGGCTCCAGCCCCGAGATCCTGGTGCGGCTCCGGGACGGCGTCATCACCATCCGCCCGATCGCGGGCACGCGGCCACGCGGGGCGAACGCGGCCGAGGACCGGGCGCTCGCCAATGATTTGCTGTCGGACCCCAAGGAGATCGCCGAGCACCTGATGCTCTTGGATCTCGGCCGCAACGACGTGGGCCGCGTCGCCAAGACGGGCACGGTCCGGGTCACCGACCAGATGACGATCGAGTACTACTCGCACGTGATGCACATCGTCTCCAACGTCGAGGGCGAGATCGACCAAGGGTTCGACGCCATGGAGGCGCTCATCGGCGGCTTTCCGGCCGGCACCGTGAGCGGCGCGCCCAAGGTGCGCGCCATGGAGATCATCGACGAGCTGGAGAACTGCCGCCGCAACATCTACGCCGGCGCGGTGGGGTACTTCTCCTGCGACGGCGACATGGATACCTGCATCGCGCTCAGGACCGCGGTGGTGAAGGACGGCGTCATGTACATCCAGGCCGGCGGCGGCATCGTGGCCGACAGCGACCCGGAAGCCGAGTACCAGGAGACCCGCGACAAGGCCCAGGCGCTGATCCGCGCCGCCCAAGAGGCCATCCGCTTCGCCGCGAAATCGAAGTGAGTGGGCCGCTTAGGCGCCGTTTAGAGCGTAATCCGGTCAAGTTGAACGGGCCGCGCCGGAGGAATTTTGTGCCGCGGGCAGGAGCGGGGCGAAGCACGTAGCGGTGCCACCGCGCGAGCTTTGCTACGAACCCGTGGCCGCAAAAGACCCCGGCCCTTCGGGCTGCGCCGGGCCGGGCT
>JAZGAE010000097.1:0-2687 GCA_036475545.1 Alphaproteobacteria bacterium | reverse complement strand
TCGGCCGAGCGGCGCAACGCCGCGGGCGCCCGCCCCGGCGCAACCCGAAGGGCCGGGGTCTTTTGCGGCCACGGGTTCGTCGCGGAGCTCGCGCGTAGGCACCGCTGCGTGCTTCGCCCCGCTCCTGCCCGCGGCACAAAATTCCTCCGGCGCAGTCAGTTCAACTTGACCGGATTATGCTCTAAGACGGCGCGGAGCAGACGCCGCGCGGGCCACCCTAAAAGGGGCAGTCCGCGGCCGGCCGGACGCGGCCGACCTCGAGGCCGGCGGGGTTGCAGACCGCAGGCTCGAGCACGTCCGCAAGGAGGTCCGCCTCGTCGGCCCCGAGCACCCGGAAGTGACGCAGCAGCCGGCCCATGACGACGCTGGCGGCCCGGCTGGCGCCGTCGTCCACCTTGAGGGCGATGCCGAGCCCAAGCTCGGGCAGCGCCCCGCAACAGACGCCCTCTGCCCCTTCCTTCACCAGCGCGCGCGCGCCCGTCACCTCCATGACCCTGGTGCAGAAACGGTTCGTGCCGGCCACCAGAAAGGGCTCGGCGGCCATCGCCCGGCGGATCCTTGCGGCCGCCGCGCGCCGCGGCTCGGGCTGGCTCTCGGGGTTGGCGAGCCGGGCCATGGCCAGGGCGATGCGCGAAAGCGGCAGGCCGACCACCGGGATTCCGCAACCGTCGATCCCCTGCGGGACGGCGGAAAGGTCCGTCTCGCCCATCTCTTCGAGGATGCGCAGCGCACGCTGCTGGACGGGGTGATCGCGGCCGATGTAGCCCTTGGTGGGCAGGCCCAGGTGCCTGGCCACGGAGAGGAATCCCGCGTGCTGGCCGGAGCAGTTGTTGTGGAGGGCCGAAGGCGCTTCCCCGGCCCCATGGAGGGCGCGCGCCGCGGCCTCGTCCAAGGGAGTCTGGGGCCCGCACTCGAGATCGTCGACGGTGCAGCCGATCCGATCCAGCCAGGCGGAGACGAGGTCCGTGTGGCCCTTCTCGCCGCCGTGGCTGGCGCAGGCGAGCGCGATCTCTTCCTCGCCAAGGGCGAAGGCCTCGCCCGCGCCGGTCTCGAGGACCACGAGGGCCTGGATCGGCTTGATCCCGGAGCGGGCGTAGACGGGCCGCTCCACCTCGCCGACGGCGAGCTTGACGCCGCCGGCGGCGTCCACCACCGCCACCGCGCCGCGGTGGCGGCTCTCCGCCATATGCCCGCGCGTGACCTCCACCAGCACCGGATTCGCCGGTCCCGGCGCCGTCCCGCCACCGCGTCGGCTCGCCGTCGTCACGTCTTCGCCAGCGTCTTGCACGTGAAAGGGTCGGACTCGCTTCGAGCGCCGAGCAAGAGTACCGGACGCGCGTCCCGCCCGCCACCCGAACCGCTCGCCCAGGCGGTGCGCGCAAGCCCGGTGTCGGCGGCGGCGCCCCGCGTGAAGGGGGAGCCGTCTCTGTCTGCGCCCCTCCGGGACTCAGCCGGATGGATCGTCGCCTTCGCTCGGCCCGATGGGTGGCCGGCGGTGCTTCGCCTTGCGGCAATACGCGCGCTTCACCTTGGGGACGCGCGGGCGGAAACGCGGGGTGCGTACGGCCCGCGCCACGGGGTTGAGCCGCCTCGCCCGTCCGCGCTTCTTCATCTCCGATCGGCCTCCGCGCAACCCACTGGCCGGCGTCGATCATCGCCTCGTCGCGGTCGTCCCTGACGACTTGGCGGACCGGCCCACGGATGCCGAGCTCGCAAGCCGTTCGCGCGATTGACCTCGAGCTTCCCAGGGGCGCACATTTGTCGCCATGCCTCGGCCGTCCGCCATCCGATCCGGACCTGTCGGGCGAACCCGGTCGATCACCATCAGGCGGAGATCAGCCATGATCCGGAAAATTCCGTATGCAATCGCTCTTCTCATTGTCGTCGCCTCGGCGAGCGACGCAACAGCGGACCCCTTTTCCAACGGACGTTGGATCGATCTTACGCACGAGTTCTCACCCGAGACCGTCTATTGGCCGACCGAGAGGTCCTTCGAGCTGGAGACCCTGTTCGAGGGCTACACGGATGCGGGCTATTATTACATGGCGAATCGTTTTTCCGCCCCCGAACACGGCGGCACCCACATGGACGCGCCGATTCATTTCGCGGAGGGCCGGCGCACGGTCGCCGAGGTCCCCCTCGAGCAGCTCATCGGGAACGCCGTGGTGGTCGACGTCTCCGAGAAGGCGGCGAGGGACCGCGACTACCAGGTCAACGTCGGCGACTTCGAGGCATGGGAGGCCGCCAACGGGCCGATCCCCGACGGCGCGATCGTCCTGCTCGACACCGGCTTCGGCCGCTTCTGGCCCGATCGGGTCCGATACATGGGGACCGACGAGCGCGGCGAGCAGGCGGTCGCGAAGCTGCACTTTCCGGGCCTCCATCCGGACGCGGCGCGGTGGCTGGCGAGCGAGCGCGGCATCAAGGCGGTCGGGCTGGACACGCCGAGCATCGACTACGGCCAATCAAGGCTCTTCGAGAGCCATCGGATCCTCTTCGACAAGAACATCCCGGCGTTCGAGAACCTGGCGAATCTGGGAGAGCTGCCGAGCACGGGCGCCTCGGTCGTGGCGCTGCCCATGAAGATCAGGAATGGGTCCGGCGCGCCGCTGCGCATCGTCGCGTTCGTGCCCAAGGAGTAGGCCGTGCGTGAACGCCCGCGCCCGATTTCCGAGCGACCCGCGGGC
>JAZGAE010000096.1:0-13082 GCA_036475545.1 Alphaproteobacteria bacterium | reverse complement strand
GCCGCGGGCAGGAGCGGGGCGAAGCACGTAGCGGTGCCTCCGCGCGAGCTCCGCGACGAACCCGTGGCCGCAAAAGACCCCGGCCCTTCGGGTTGCGCCGGGGCGGGCGCCCGCGGCGTTGCGCCGCTCGGCCGATACCCCCGCATCGCCCTTCGCGCCGCGCCTGGCGGATCGCCTCGCCACGGCGCAACGCAGCCGATTCCACCTGACCGGATTATGCTCTAGGAAGTCTTTCCGGCGCGCGCCGCAGAAGGGCCCGTGTGGGGGTATAATCGCGTTCCGGGTCACCCGGTTGGCGCGCAAGGAGAAGAAGGCCATGACGTTGGAGGATACGGTGCCGGTCGCGTCGGCTGAGCACATGCTTCACGGTCGGGTGCGAGTGCGTACCCTCGTGCTCATTCGCTGGATCGCCGTGGTCGGCCAGCTCGTAACGCTGATCAACGTTCAATTCGGGTTCCGGTTTGAACTGCCGATCGGCCCCGCCTTGGCGGTGGTGGCGGCCTCGGCATTGCTCAATCTTTGGGCCGGCGTGCGCCATCCGGCGCGAGCGCGGCTGTCCGACCGCCGGGCGTCGGCGTACCTGGGCTTCGATATCTTGCAGCTGAGCGTGCTCCTGTTCCTGGTGGGGGGGCTGCAAAACCCCTTCGCGCTGCTGATCCTGGCGCCGGTGACCATCGCGGCATCCATTCTCTCGCGCCGCAGCACCATCACCCTGTGCCTGCTGGCGATCCTGTGCGTGAGCGTGCTCGCGCTCTGGCACTTGCCGCTGCCTTGGGCCGGGGAGGCGTTCGCGATCCCGCAGCTCTACACCTTCGCCGTGTGGCTCGGGCTGGTGCTCGCCACGATTCTTCTGGCCGCCTACAATTGGAGCGTGTCGGACGAGGCGCGGCGCATGTCGGACGCGCTGTCGGCGACCCAGATGGCGCTGGCGCGGGAGCAGCGACTGTCGGCCCTCGGCATGCTGGCGGCGGCGGCCGCCCACGAACTCGGCAGTCCGCTCGGGACCATCGCGGTGGTCGCCAAGGAGATCGCGCGCGATCTTCCCGAGGACAGCGCGCTCAACGAAGACATCGCGCTTTTGTCGAGCGAGAGCGAACGCTGCCGGCAGATCCTGGCCGGCCTTTCCCAACGCCCGGAAGAGGCTGGCGCCGCCCCTTACAGCCGCGTTCCCGTGACCGCCTTGGTCGAGGCCGCGGCGGCTCCCCTCACCGCGAACCGGATTGCGATCTCCTTCGAAGACGGGCCTGGGGAAGGCGCCGCCGACACCCCGGCGCCGATGGTTGTCCACAGCCCCGAGATCATCCGGGGCCTCGGCAGCCTCATCCAGAACGCGATTCAATTCGCCCGCGCGAAGATCGTTGTCGCCACCTCTTGGGACGATGACGCGGTCACGGTGGAGATCCGTGACGACGGCCGCGGTTTCGCCCCCAACATCCTGCCGTTCCTGGGCGAGCCCTACCTTTCCAGCCGCAAGGACGAGGGCGAGCATATGGGGCTCGGCATCTTCATCGCACAAACCCTCCTTGAGCGGACCGGAGGTGTGTTATCCTTTGCCAATCGGCCCCAGGGCGGAGCGGTGGTCACGGTGCGTTGGAGCCGCGAGGCCCTGGAGGTGGGCACGAGCGAGGAGCGGAGCGCGGTGCCATGAACGATATCACCGAACGGAAGGGAACGACGGAGGGCAGCCCGGACGCCGCCGAATCGGCGCGGGAAAGGACCCTCCTCATCGTCGACGACGACGCCCCGCTCCGGGACCGCCTGGCGCGGGCCATGGAGCGGCGCGGATTCGACGTCGTCACGGCCGAAAGCGTGGCGACTGCCCGAGGACGGGTCGCCGAACGCCCTCCGGCCTACGCCGTAATCGACTTGCGCCTCGAAGACGGGAATGGGCTCGACGTGGTCAACGTCTTGCGCGCGGCGCGGCCCGACACAAGGATCGTGATGCTCACCGGCTATGGCAATATCGCGACGGCGGTGGCCGCGGTGAAGGCCGGCGCCGTCGATTACCTGCCCAAGCCGGCGGACGCGGACATGGTCGAGGCGGCCCTGCTGTCCACCGTGGAACCCCTGCCGCCGCCGCCGGAGCTGCCGATGTCGGCCGACCGGGTGCGCTGGGAGCACATCCAACGGGTCTTCGAGCAATGCGAACGCAACGTCTCGGAGACGGCGCGGCGGCTCAAAATGCATCGCCGCACGCTGCAGCGGATCCTGAGCAAACGCGCGCCGCGGTAAGGCCGGCGATCAAGGCCTGCCGCCGGCTCCGCCCAAGTTCGCAAGCCGGGTTCGCAAGCCCCGGGGGCGGGGCCGTGACGGAAGCGATGGATCATCCGTGATCCGCGAAGGCGCGGCGCGCCGGTCCGCGCCTGCGATCGCCCGGAATCGCCCGCGGGCGCGCCAAGCGCCCTACCGGGACCTCACCGCGGCCGGTGCAGCCACCAGGTGTCTTCGTTGATGGAATAGAAGGGCCTGTAGTGGCGGATGATCGCCGCCGGCACGGCCTGCGGGATCTGGTTGTCGAGGACGTAGGGGACGCCGTCCACGTAAGTGACGAGAACCGCATGCGCCAGCCTCAGGTTGAGGTCCTGGAGCACCACGATCCTCAAGTCGCCGTTGTCGTAGCCGAGCGCCCTCAAGGACATGAACTTGGCGATGGCGTAGTCCTCGCAATCGCCGTCCTTGTTGAAGAACTGGACCGGCGTCGCCCAGTAGTCGGGCACGTGGTAGTTGATGGGATCGATGATGTAGATCGCCTCGTTCATGAAGCGGTTGACCTCTTGGAGTTGGGTCATCCGGTCCTTGCCCTCGATCCCGGCAAGGAACGCCTTCCACTCCCTCAGGTGGCAACGGTTGAACGTGGTGGAGGTGCAGGGCGCATCCTCGAGCTCGCGCTCGTCGAAGTAGCGATCGAGCACGCCCTGCCACTTGGGGAAGGGCTTGAGGTTGGTCGAGGGTATCTCGCGGCTGTCAAAAAGTTGAGTGTAGGTTTGCACCGAGCGGACCGCGGCGGTGCCGGCGAAGGCATGCACCGGGATGGCCAGGACAACCGCCAAGATCAATATGTGAGCGATACGCCTCATCCGTTGTGTGTGTGCCGTTCTCAACATGCGCGGCGGCCTCGCAACGGCCCGAATGTGTCCGCTGCCATGGTGGTACGCATCGTAAGAGGACGCTCGTTAACATTCCGCTAACCGGGACCGGCGATGCTAGGGCTGGAGCCGCTTGGAAGCGGTTGGCGAGGGACAGCGTTAACCATACCGTTCGCCGCCGTCACGCGGCCGAAGGCATCGGAGCGAAGCAGGCGGAAGCTGGCCTCGAGAGGCGCCCCCTGCCGAGAAACACGGGTTCGGGAGCTTTGATTTGCCGAGTTCAGGGGTAAATTCAGCCGGCATTGCGGCATCGCCCCGGGGCGCCGGGCTTACCTTCGGCCTCGTCGCCCTAATCCTGGCCGCCATCGCAGTGGTCGGCGTCGTCCTCGTCTTTAATTTCGTAGAGAGCGAGCGGGCGCGCGACCTTCGCGCCTGGCAGGTGCGCCTCGGCATCGTCGCCGACAGCCGTTTCGCCGCGGTGAGCAACTGGCTGGACGAACAATACGCCCATCTCACGGTCTTGGCGGAGAACGCGGCGCTTCAAATTTACATGACGGAACTGGCGCTGGGCGGCGGCGACCAGCGACGGGTGACGGAGGAGGCCGCCCAGGCGGGGTATCTGCGCAATCTTCTGGTGGTGGCGGCCGAGCGCGGCGGCTTCACAGGGCGGGCGGTGGGGCCTCGGGTCGCCGCCAACGTCCAGCGGGTCGGCGTGGCCGGGCTCGCGCTCCTTGACGTGAGCGGGCGCATCATCGTCTCGACGCCCGAAATGCCGCCGATCGGGCCGACACTGGAAGGCTTCATGACCGCCGCGCCGCGCGGCGAGCGCGCGATCAAGGGTCCTTACCCGGGCCCCGCGGGCAATCCCACCATGGCCTTTGCGGTGCCCGTTTTCGCGGTCCAGGGGGATGCGAGGGCTAGCGAGCAGATCGGCGTGGTCCTGGGCGTCAAGGAAGTCGAAGGCCAGCTATACCCATTGCTGCGCCAGCCCGGAGCGGTGGACGAGACGGGGGAGACGCTGCTCATCCGCTCCACGGGCGCCCTCGCCGAATACCTCTCGCCGCTGATGGACGGGACCGCGGGCCTCGAGCGCAAAATCGCGCTCGAGACGCCGGAGCTGGCCGCCGCGTTCGCCATTCAGACGCCCGGCGGGTTCGCCATAAAGCGCGACTACCGGGGTCAAGAGGTCCTGGTCACCGGCCGTGCCTTCGCCGCCGTGCCTTGGACGCTCGTGCAAAAGATCGACCGCGACGAGGCGCTCGCCGAAAGCGACGCCAGACTCACGCGGCAACTCATAACTTTCCTCCTCGTCATCACCGTCGTCAGCGCCGTGATCGTGGCGGTGTGGTGGCATGGCAGCTCGCGCCGAGCCCGCGTGGCCGCGGCTAGCTATCAAAGGTTGGCCGAACGCCATGAAAACCAGCGCAAGTTCCTCGAGCTCGTCACCGACAGCCAGCCCAACCTCATCTTCATCGTCGATGCGCAAGAGTCCCGGTTTCGTTTCGCCAACCTGATGACCGCGCGCCGAGCCGGGATCGACAGCAGGGACATCTTGGGCAAAACCTTGGCGGCCGTGCTCGGGCCTGAAGAGGCCAGACGCCATCAGGCACACATGCGGCTCGCCGTCGAAAGGGGGGGGCCCGTCTCCGCGGTCGAACGCGTCGCGGCGAGCGACGAGGCGCGCGTGGTCCAGTCCGAGTACATCCCGATGGCGGAGGCGGAGGACGAGGAGCCGGGCATCCTGGTGATCGAGCAGGACATTACGGCGGCCGTCACCGAGCGCGAGCGGCGCGAGCGGACCCAGCGCCACCTCGTGGAGACGTTGGTGGCGGTGGTCGACCAGCGCGACCCCTACGCCGCAAACCATTCGTTGCGCGTGGCGGTGGTAGCCAGGGCGATCGCCGAGGAAATGAATTTGGAACCGGTCATGGTGGAGACGGTGGAGATCGCCGGGAAGCTGATGAATCTCGGCAAGATCCGGGTACCCCAGGAGGTGCTCACCAAGGCCGAGGGCTTGAGCCCGGACGAGCTTCGACAAGTGCGCGAGAGCATCCAGAACTCGGCCGATCTCATCGCGGGCATCGAATTCGACGGTCCCGTGATCGAGACCCTGCGCCAGTTGCAGGAGCATTGGGACGGCTCCGGCGGGCCGCGCGGCCTCGCCGGCGACGAGATCCTGATCACGGCGCGCATCGTCGCCGTGGCCAACGCCTTCGTGGCCATGGTGAGTTCCCGGGCCTACCGCCCCGGGATCGGCTTCGACGGTGCCGTGGAGACCCTGCTTTCTCAGATCGGCACGGCCTTCGACCGCCGGGTCGTCGCCGCGCTCATCAACCACCTCGACAGCCACGGCGGCCGGGACCGCTGGGCCGAATTCGCCGAATCGCCGCCCGCGGCCTGACCTCCCGGGAGCTTAGAGCATAATCCGGTCAGGTGGAATCGGCTGCGTTGCGCCGTGGCGAGCCGACTCCACCTGACCGGATTATGCGCTAGCTGGCCCCGCACCCGCAGCAAGCCTTTTCGGTCCTCGCCCGTGGCTCCTCCGGGCGCGCTGGTTGACACCGGGCTTCCGGGAGTGGTGAAGTTTTGCGCCGGAGGCGAACCGCAGCTTTTCCCGCGCGTGCCCGCGGGTCCGCCGCTAAATCATCAGGAGGGTAGGGATGGCGCTCGACATTCAGCTAAACAGCGGATTGCTTCTGGCCTTCCCGACGCCCATCCTGAGGCTGACCGTGCCGGATGCAGACGCCATCAACGGCAATCTCAAGAAGGCGATCCTCGAAAAGGCCAAGGCCGACGACGGAACTCAGCGACACAATGTAGGGAGCTGGCGCTCGCGCGAGGACCTGCTTAGCTGGGAGCTCGCCGAAATCGAGGTTCTGAAGGGCGCCATCAACAAGGCCATCGCGCGCCTCACTCAGCTTTCCCTCGGGGCCAAGGCGAAAGGGATGCGCGGCGAGGTCAACGTCATTGCGTGGGCCAACGTCTGCCGCGAAGGCGGTTACATCAAGCAGCACATTCATTCCTTGTCGAACTGGTCCGGGGTGTACTTCGTGAGCGTTGAAGAAGCGATCGAGGGCAAGCCCGAGAGCGGCCTGCTCGAATTCGTCGATCCGCGCCCCGGCGTAAATATCCTCACCACGCCCGGCGATCCGTTTGGCGGAACACTCAAGATCAGGCCCGCTCCCGGGTTGCTGGTGATGCATCCCGGCTGGCTCGCGCATTACGTCAACCCTTATTACGGCGCGGACGAGAGGGTCTCGATCGCCTTCAACGCCTTGGTCAAGGGGGTGACGCTCCAGCAGGACGCGCAAGGGTGAATGTTACGGCCGGCGCACCGCATCGTGCGGCTCGGCGC
Source organism: Alphaproteobacteria bacterium (assembly GCA_036475545.1). Lineage (GTDB taxonomy): Bacteria > Pseudomonadota > Alphaproteobacteria > DATDPM01 > DATDPM01 > JAZGAE01. The sequence goes on along the minus strand of JAZGAE010000096.1, from coordinate 6,641 downwards.
AGGCGCTTGCGTCAGCAGACGCTGCCGGCCGCCGCGCGTTCGGCGTTGTCCGGCGGGGGAATATCACGTTAAATACCCGGCGCGCGATCTTTTCGGAGACTCGCGCGCGGATCTTCGGAGCGCGGCTCGGGGTGAGCGGCCTGTTCGGTCCGCCGCCGGGACGATGCAGGGAGGGGTATCCGCGATGCCAGGCCAGGATTTGAAACTCGCCTTTGGGCCGCGACAAGAGCGCCGGTCGCGGCGATGGATGGCGCTCGTCGCCGCCGGTGCGATCCTTGGCGCGTGCGAGTCGGTGCCGCCGCCGCCGCTCGGCACGGTTGGCCACGTCCAAGGCTTCCAGGGCCGCCTCGCGGCGGACGAGCCCTATTCCGTTCAGGTCGGGCAGGAGGTGTTGTCGGCGGGAGGCACGGCGGCCGATGCGGCGGTTGCGATGTACTTCAGCACGGCGGTGACCTTGCCTTCCAGAGCTAGCCTTGGCGGTGGAGGGGTGTGCGTCGTTCACGACAACCCGACGCAGCAGACGGAAGTGCTGGAGTTCGTTCCCCGGGTCTCGGCGGACGGCGCCGCCGGCAATCCCGTTCCGGTCGCCGTTCCGGGGAACCCGCGTGGCATGTTCGCCCTGCATTCGCGTTTCGGACGGCTGCTGTGGGAGCAGCTGCTCGCGCCCGCGGAGCGTTTGGCGCGAGACGGGCACACCGTCTCCAAGCCCCTCGCGCAGGACCTGCTGATCGCCGCCCGCCTCCTGCTGAAGGACCCGGAGAGCAGCCAGGTTTTTGCCCGGGACGGCGAGATCTTGCGCGAAGGCGACGTGCTGTCCCAGCCCGACCTCGGGGTGCTGCTCTCGGAGTTGCGGACACGAGGGCCGGGCGAGTTCTACGAAGGCATGCTGGCCCCGGCGCTGGTCCGCCGCTTCGCCGAGGCCGCCGGCACGACCGACGGCGCGGTCACGATCGACGACCTGCGCGATTATCAGCCGGAATGGCGCGATTCGGTGTCCGTGGCCTATGGCGAGGACCGCCACCTCCATTTCGCCCCGGCCCCCGCCGCCGCTGGCCCCATGGCGGCGCAGATGTGGGTCATGCTCGGCCTCGACGAGCGCTACGAGGAAACCCCGGAAGAGGAGCGCGGGCACCTGTTCGCCGAGGTTTCGATGCGCGCCTTCGCCGACCGCGGGCGCTGGCTCGACGCGAGCGGGGAGAGCGTCGTCTCGGGAGAGGAGGTTGCGAGTGAGGAGCGGGCGCGCGAGCTGATGGCCTCGTTCGACCCCGAACAGCACACGGCCGCCCAGGATCTGACGCCCGCGCCGGTCGCCTTTCCCGAGAACCCCGCGGCCACCAGTTTCGTCGTGGTGGATCGCGAGGGCTCGGCGGTGGCCTGCGTGTACACCATGAACAATCTGTTCGGGCTCGGCCGGACGGTGCGGGACGCGGGGATCGTTCTGGCGATGGCCCCGGCCAAAGGCAGCGGAACGACGGCCCTGCTGCCGATGCTGATGGTCAACGAGAGCACCGGCGAGTTCCTGTTCGCGGCGGCGGCCTCCGGCGGCGCGGCGGCGCCGACGGCGCTCACCACGGTGGCGGCGCAAACCCTGATCGGCGAGGAGGGGCTCGAGGATGCGATCGATGCCAAGCGCTTGCATCACAGCGGGCTGCCCGACACGGTCCTGCACGAAGCGGGCGAGAGCGAGGAGCGGCTGCTGGCGTTGACCACGCGCGGTCACTCGGTGTTCGAGATCGAGAGCCTGGGCCTGGTGAACGCGGTCTATTGCCCGAAAGGGCTGCCGGGGAACGGCTCCTCCTGCGAGGCGTGGACGGACCCGCGCGGCAGCGGGTCGGTCCTCGACACGGACGACTGACGGCGACGCGGATCAGCGCTCTTTGAGCGCGGCCGCCTTGGCTTTCAGGATTGGCTTCAAGAGGTACTCTAGAACGGTTTTCTCGCCGGTCTGGATATCCACCGAGGCCGTCATGCCGGCGATGATGGGAAGGGGCTTTGCCTCCGTGCCCAGATAGTTGCGTTCGGTGCGCAGCCGGATGCGGTAGAACTTCTCGCCGTTCTCGTCGGTGATGGTATCGGCGCTGATCTCCTCGAGCGTGGCCGGCAGCCCCCCATAGATGGAGAAGTCGTAGGCGGTGATCTTCACTTGGGCCGGCAGCCCCGCGCTCAAGAAGGCGACGTCCGCCGGCCGAATCTTCGCCTCGATGAGGAGGGTGTCCTCGATCGGCACGATTTCCACTAGGTCCTGCCCCGGCCGGATCACCCCGCCGATGGTGTTGACGAATACCTGCTTCACCGTGCCCCGCGTGGGCGACCGCACGTCGGTGCGCGTGACCTTGTCCCTCTCGGCAGTGACAATCTCGGTGAGCGCCGCCAGGGTGGCCCGGGCCTCGTTCAGCTCCTGACGCGCCTCCGAGCGGGCCTGCTGAATCCGTTGCTGAATGCGGCCCTTGGCTTCGGCAAGCGCCGCCGTGGCGCGCGGGATGGCAAGCCGCGTGGCCTCCGCGTCGCCTTCCAGGTCGTTGACCTGGCGCTTGAGCCGCAACAGGTCGATCTTGGGGACGACTCCGGTCTCGGCCAGCGGTCGGGTCATGTCCATCTCTTCGAGCGCGAGCTGATAGGAGCGCGTGACCTTGTTCAGCCGACTGTCGAGTTCCACGAGTTCCTGTTTGCGTTGCTCCACCTGGCGGCGGAAAATGGCGAGGTCCGAATTGAGTTTTGCCTTACGGTCCCTGAAGAGGGCCTTTTCCCGCACCGCTACCGTGGCGGCCTCTTTCAATACCTCGTCGGGGAAGGTGATGGACTTCTTGCTGGCGACCTCGGCCTCGAGACGGGCGGCGACCCCGCTCAAGTTCAGATATTGGGTGCGGCTCCTACGGTAGTCTTGCTCAGCCACCACGTTGTCGATGCGGAGCAGCACCTGGCCCCTCTCCACCAGGTCGCCTGAGTGAACGCTGATCCCCGCGATGATCCCCCCCTCCAGGTTCTGGACCACCTGGATCTGGCCCGAGGGAATGACCGATCCGTCTCCGCGCGTGACCTCCTCGAGGTTCGCCTGTTGCGCCCAGTAAAAGAAGCTCACGAAAAAGAGGATGATGACGATCAACAACAGGTGGGCGAAGAGCCCCGCACCGCGGCGCGTGGCGCCGTGCAGCTCGGGCATGTAATCGGCGTCTTCCCAGACGTTGCGGTATCCCATCGCTCTCCCGTTACACCGCGGTGCGGATCTTGCCGGAACTGAGCGCCTCCAGGACCTTGTCCTTCGGCCCGTCGGCCACGACCCTGCCGCTGTCGATCACGATGAGCCGGTCCGCGAGCGAGAGCATGCTCGCCCGGTGGGTGATCAGAATCAACGTCTTGCCTTCAAGGATTTCCTTTAGCTTGAGCTTGAATTGCTCCTCCGAGCGGTTGTCCATGGAGCTCGTGGGCTCGTCGAGGATCAGGATCGCCGGGTCGTGGATCAACGCCCGGGCGAGGGCAATGGTCTGGCGCTGCCCGCCGGAGAGCGCCTGGCCGCGCTCGCCGACCTGGAGATCGAACCCGGCCGGGTTGTGGCGAATGAAGTCCTCGACCCCGGCGATCCTCGCGGCGCGCAAGATCGCGGCGTCGTCGGCATGGGGCGTGCCGAGGGCGATGTTCTCCTTCACCGAGCCGAAGAACAGATACACGTCCTGGGGCACGCAGCCGATGTTGCGTCGCAGATCGGCGGGGTCGATCTGCCGGAGGTCGGTGCCGTCGAGCAGCACCGCCCCTTCGGTGGGCTCGTAAAGGCCGAGCATGAGCCGCTCGATCGTGCTCTTGCCGCAGCCGATCCGCCCGATGATCCCGACCCGTTCGCCCCCCTTGATGCGGAAGGAAATCTTGTCGAGCGCCTTGACCTCCTGACGGGGATAGCTGAACACGACGTCCTTGAACTCGAGCTCGCCCGAGAACTCGGGGCGGTGCAGGAAGACCTTGCCATGGGGCCTTTCCACCGGCGCCTTCATGATCTTGTCCAAGGCGCTCAGCGCCGCCATCGACTGGTGGTAGCGGGTGAGTAGCCCGGCGACCTGCGCCAGCGGCTGCATCGACCGGCCGGAGAGGATGGTAGCCGCCACCAGCGCGCCCACGGTCATCAGCCCATCGGAGATGCGGTAGACGCCGGCGATGACCACGCCGACCGTGACCAGGTGCGAGGCCAGCAGGGTGAAATTCGTGGCCATGCCCGACAGCAGCCGCGAGCGCATGCTGGATTTGGCCGTGAGCGCCGCGAACCTCTCCCAATTTTTCTGCAGGCGGCCTTCGGCACGGGTGCTCTTAATGGTCTCGATGCCGCCGATGGCCTCGATCAGGATGGCGTGTTTCTGCTGGGACTCGCGGAACGTCTTGCGCACGGCCATATTGAGCGGCACCTGCACGAACAGCCCGAACAAGAGCACGATGGGGACCGCGATAAGCGGGATGTAGGCCACCGGGCCGCCCACGTACCAAATGATCGCGATGAAGAAGAACACGAAGGGCAGGTCGATGAGCGCCACCAGGGTGGCCGAGGTGAAGAAATCGCGCAGCGACTCGAACTCGCGCAGCTGACTCGCCAGCGCCCCCGACGAGGCCGGCTGCGAGTCCATGCGCATGCCCAGCACCTGCTCGAAAAGCCGGCTCGAGATGAGGACGTCGGCCTTCTTCCCCGCCACGTCCACGAAGTAGCCGCGGAGAGTCCTGAGAACGAAGTCGAAGCCGAACACGGTGCCGGCGCCGACGGCGAGGACCCACATCGTCGGGATCGCCTGGTTCGGCACGACGCGGTCGTAAACGTTCATGATGAACAGCGGCGTCGCCAGCATGAATATGTTCACGAGAAGGGCGGCGAACACCACTTCGATGTAAATCCGCCACGAGCTGAAGATGGTGCCCCAGAACCACGCCCGCGGCCGTGGTATGGCGAGCGCTTCGGTGCGGGAGTCGTAAATGAACTCGGGGCGGACCAGGATGGTGGTGCCGGTGTAAACCTTGGCGAGATCGTCGATGGTGAGTTCGCTGACCCCGGTGCCGGTCTCCGGCATGATGACCTCGACCCGGTCCCGGCCCTTGAATTCGTTGAGTATGCAAGCCTTGCGGCCCTCCAACAGCAACACGCAGGGAACCGTCAACGGCGAGATTTCCTTCAGGTTCCGCCTGACCAGCCGCGCCGAGAGGGCGGCGCGCTCGGCCGCCCGGACGAACAGGTCCGGCGTCATCTTGCCGTCCACCAGCGGCAGGCCGGCCTTGAGGGCCGCACTCGAGAGCGGATTGCCGTGGATTTCGGTGAGCAACTCGAGGCAATCGAGCAAGGGGTCGTCCGGCTCGACGGCGAGCAGGGAGATCTCGGAAGATTCGGCCTCCGCTACGGGCGCCGGAACGGCCGCGACCTGGGCCTGCGCGCCGTCCGGGGCGGTGGCGGAGACGGCAAGCGCGCGAGCGCCGGCGGGACCCGCGCCGTCGCTGGCAGGGGCCTTCTCCGCGTCCGGCGAGGACTCGCTCGCCGCCGGTCCGGCGCCGTCGCCCTTGTTGGCCCGCTTGGACTCGCCCTTATCGGCCACCGGAGCGGCCGCACCTTTGCCGGCCGGCGCGGCTCGGGCCGGGCTCGCGTCCGGCTCGCTCTTCTTTTCCGTGGGCGGTGTCTCACTCATCGCGTCTTCCGCCGTGGCGCCTGCGAAACCCGCGCTTCCCGAGACGGGCGTTGCCTCGGCCGGCCGCGGCTCCCTTACGGGCGTGACCCAGCCCGCTCAACGGGCAACGAACGCGGGGTACCCAATGCGTCTTCTGCGAGGATTCGCCTCCGCGGCTACGGCAGACGACAAGCTTGAGCGCAGGCCGCCCGCCTCTCTCGTCGCGATGTCCATCGCCAGCCATGCGGCTGGCAAATCCTCATCTCTTGCCCGAGCTTGGGGTTGGCTGCGGGCTCGATTCATTAACATTAAAACCTAACACAATAAATTCAAAACTCTCATCCGGATCGTCAAGAAAGATGCGGTATGAATACAAGACCGCTCCAAATCGAGGAGCACCGTTTCTCGGACGGATGAACCGGGCTCTGCGTGGAGGGTCGCTCCGGCCCGGGCCTGCCGGGCCTGCCCGCGCGGAACTCTATGGACCATAGGTTAAGCGATGATTTACGAATAAGGGGCGAACGGCCCGCTGGCTTGCCGCCCGCCGGCGAAACCGGCGGCGGAGCGCCGCCGACGCGCCTGGACTCGCCGCCTGGGCTCAACCTGTGCGTCTGGACGACCGGCCTCGCCCATGCCGTCAGGTTTTCTTAACAAATCTGGTTATGATGGGGCGAATGGGGGCGAACCGGGGAGCACACGCCTCGCGCAGGATGGCGGGCCGGCCCCAGGACCCTGGGGCAACGTGCCATAAGTGTAGAGGAGAGCGAGGAATATTGAATTTGACGGAGTCAGGGATATCGGCTAAAAAACAAAGTTAAGGTTAAGGTCGCGCTTCGTGTGTTGCGACCTGCCGGTTTTCTTCGGGGGCTAGGGGACAATGGCAAAAGAAATTGAGAACGCGCAGGCTCTCGACGTTGGGACGCAGGGCCGGTGGGGGCTTAGGACGGCTTTTCTGGGTGCCACGTTGACCGTCATGGGGGTGGCGGGCATGGGAGTGGCGGGCGCTGGCGCTGTCAC
>JAZGAE010000095.1:0-2584 GCA_036475545.1 Alphaproteobacteria bacterium | reverse complement strand
CGGGCGCGCCGATCAACCCCATGAGCCATGGCAGGCCATAGAAAGAGTGGTGTTGCGGTACGGTCATGCCGAGCACGCCGTAGTCGAATCGCTCGCCGGCGATGGCTCGCTTGTCGAGCTCCCGCCTGGCGACGTGGGCGGCCATCTCGACGCTGTTCAGGTTGGCGAAACTGCCTTGCCACCTGGCGAACGGCGTCGACCAGTAGGCGCCATAAGGGATTTGAGCCCGGTAGGTCATCTTATACCAAAGGTCCTTGGTATTATCCGATCTCCGCCGCCACGTCCCGCATGGCCGCTTCGGCGCGCTCGACCGCCTCCTCGATATGCTCGCGGGTGAGCACCGTCGACAGCGCGATCATGCCGCGCGGCGCCAGGAAGAGCCCGTGGCTCATGGCCGCCAGATGGAATCTGCCGACGATCTCGCCGTCCTCGCGCACGATCGAGGATTCGGGCGCGGTCGCGCTGAAATAGAGGTTGAGGCAGGAGCCGACGTGGTTGATCGAGAGCGGCAGTCCGGCCCGTTCCGCGGCGCGCGCCAGGCCCTCCTTCAAGACCCCGCACAGCACCTCCATGGCGGCGATCCGGTCAGCGGTCAGCTCGCGCACGGCAACCCCACCCGCGGTCATGGTCACCGGGTTGGCGTTGAAGGTGCCGGTGTGAAAGACCTTCATGTCGGCCGGGTCGAAGATGCGCATCAGGTCCTTGCGGCCACCCACCGCCCCGACCGGGAAGCCGCCGCCGATGAGCTTGCCGAACATGGTGAGGTCGGGCTCGAGATCCATCGCCGCCTGACAGCCGCCCGCGGCGAAGCGGAAAGTCAGCACCTCGTCGAGCACGAAAAGGGCGCCCGCCTTGCGCGCTGCCGCCTTCACGCCGTGGAGGAACTCCCTCGATGCCGCAACGACGCCGCCCGACCCCAGGACCGGTTCGAGGAACACGGCGGCGATCTCGTGACCGTGCTCGGCGAACACGGCCTCGAAGTCCGACAGGTCGTTGAAGCGGGCGAGATGGGTGAGCGGGCCCTCCCGGCCGAAGGAACCGCACTCGAACTCGAGAAGCGAGCCGTGATAGCCGTAGCGGGCCATCAGCAGCTTGTTGCGGCCGGTGACGATGCGGGCCACGGTGAAGGCCAGGGCGCTCGCCTCCGTGCCGGAATTGGTGAAGCGCAGTTGGTCCACCGACGGCACGCGCGCGACGATCCGAGCGGCGAGGTCGCTCTGCGGCGCATTGCCCGCCGACCAGCCCGTGCCGTGGGGCAGCTGCCGCGCCGTGGCCTCGACGATGGGAGGGTAGGCATGCCCATGCACCATCGCCGTATAGTTGTTGATGAGGTCGATGTATCGGTTGCCGTCGACGTCCCATAGCTGCACGCCCTCGGCCCGATCGATGGTGAGCGGATAGGGCGCCCAGTATCCCGCTTGGCGCGAAGTGCCGCCCGGCATGACCTTTTCCGCCCTGGCATGAGCCTCGGCGCTCTTTTTCGTCCGTTCCAGGTAGGCCGTGCGAATAGGCGACGGCGCGGCGGCGTCTTCTAGCGACGCCACCTGTTCTGTCAGCGAGGCCATGGCGGCTCTCCCTACCAGTCGTAGGCGCCGCTGTCCTTCGGCAGCGCCTTGAGGAGTTCGCCGGATTCGAACATCGCGGCGACGCCCTCGATATAGTCGGTCAGTGGCTCGTCGCGATCGAGGTAAGGCACCGTCTGGCGCACGATGCCGTGCATCAGCCGCGTTGCCGTGCTCAACGTCTCGACGCCGCGAATCTCGGCCGCCTGGGCGGCGCAGATCAGCTCGAAGGCGACGATGTAATAGCAGTTTTTCAGAATATCGCGGGTGCGCCGGGCGGCGACGAAGCCGAAGGAGACATGGTCCTGGAAGTCGCCGGTCGAGGGCAAAGACTGGATCGACATCGGCGTGCACATCTGACGGATTTCGGCGGTCAGTGAGGTGGCCATGAACTGGCCGCCCATGAGCCCCTGGCGCAAGCCGGGGTTCTCGCGGCACAGGAACGGCGGCAGGTCGCCGTTGTGATCGGGGTCGAGCAGCCGATCGTTGCGCCGGTCGGAGAGGTTGCACATGTTGACCAGCGCGATGGCCAGCTGGTCCATGGCGTTGGCGATGTACTGGCCGTGGAAGTTGGCGTTGTGCACGGCATCGCCTTCTGCGACGACGATCAGCGGGTTGTCGTTCGAGGAATTGAGCTCGATCTCGACGGTTTTCTCCACGGATAGCGTAGTATCGACGACGGGGCCCATGATCTGTGGCGTGGCGCGGATCGAGTAGGCGTCCTCGATCTGCTCGTCAAGGCCGCGCGGTTCGTCGCTCGCCATCTTCCTCAGCCACGTCTCGACCTCGTGGTCCTGGACGATCATTTCGCTGTCGGCCAGCGTCGTGAAGATGCAGTCCGCGGTCCGGACCTGCCCGGGATGGGGCTTTTGCGCGTGCGCGGCCGGGTGGAACGGCATGATCTTGCCCTTGAGGGCCTCGAGGCTCATGCAGGTGGCGAGGGTGTAGGCTTTGACGAGCCGCTTGACGTCCGCGACCAGGCAGGCGGCCATGCCGGCCATGGCGGAGGTGCCGTTGATGAG
>JAZGAE010000094.1:0-16124 GCA_036475545.1 Alphaproteobacteria bacterium | reverse complement strand
CCGTTTCCCTTGGGTCCGAAGGGCGACAGGATGCGGCCCCGTAGCGGCCAATGGAAGGTGCCGGCGCTGCGCGGCGGCGGTGCCGGCACGGCCGCGGGCCGCGCACCCGGTTTCCGCGGCGGCATCGCCACCGGCGCTCGCCTCGGCGACTGCGCCGCCGCCGAATCCGGCTTTGGAACAGGGGCCGGCGGTTTTGCTGTGGGACCGGGCCCGGGTTTCGCAGCCTGCGGCTGCGCCGTCCTGACGGGCGCCGGCCGTGCGAGCAAGGCCGTGGCGGCGGGAAGCCGCAACCTTTGGCCCACGGTGATGGTATAAGGCGGTCCGATGCGGTTGAGCCGCACCAGCGCCGTCATGTCCACCCCGTAGCGCCGCGAGACGCCGTAGACGGTGTCGCCCGGCACCACCACGTGCTCGCGCGGCGGCGGCAGCCGCAGCCTCTGGCCCACCCGCAACAGGTAAGGCGGCGCGAGCCGGTTGACCTCGATCAGGTCGCGGAGCGCGATCCGGTGCCGGCGTGAAACGGCGTAGAGCGTGTCGTCCTTGCGCACCTCGACGACGCCGACGGCGCTCGGGCCCGTCCGGCCTGGTTGCGCCCCGGGCGCCCGGGCGGGCGTCCCGGCCGGCTTCGCTGGCGCCTTCGGGCGGGCGGAATAGCTATCGGACCCCTTGAGCACCACCCGGGCGGGCGGCACGCCGCGGCTGCACGCCGCGGCCGCGAGGAGGACGACAACGGCGGCGGCGAGGACGCAGAGTAGGCGGCCGGGTCTTTGAGCAGCCATGGCGGCAAATCTAGCGGGCAGCGGGTGCCCCATCAACGCGGCACATGCCGGGCCGGCATGATCGGCCGCCGACGCCTAAGGCGCCGGCCCGTTCCTGAGCGGCACGAACCGCACGGGCCATAGGGCCTCGGCCTCCACGTCTCCCTGCCGGCGGACGACCCGGGTTACGCTCTGTTCCCCGTAGTCGGCGCCTAAGGGAATCATCATGACTCCGCCTTCGCCCAGTTGCGCCACCAAGGCTTCGGGGATCTCCGGGCTCGCCGCGCTGACGAGGATCCGCTCGAACGGGGCCTGCTCGGCCCACCCTTCGGTGCCGTCTCCGACGCGGCTCGTGATGTTGTAGAGCCGCAGCTTGGCGAACCGCTTCTCGGCGTCATGGAGGAGCTGGCGGTGACGCTCCACCGTGTAGACCCGGCGGCAGAGCTGTGCGAGGACCGCGGTCTGATAGCCGGAGCCCGTGCCCACCTCCAGCATCTTCATCCGCTCGCCGACCTCCAGCGCCTGGATCATCCGCGCCACCACCGAGGGCTGGCTGAGCGTCTGGCCCGAACCGATGGGGAGCGCCACGTCCTCGTAGGCCTGGTCGAGAAAAGGCTCGGGCACGAACAGCTCGCGCGGGATCCGCTCGATCGCCGATAGCACCCGCGTGTCGGTGACCCCGCAGCCGCGCAGCTCCATGACCAGCCGGATCGTCCGCGCCTCGACGGTCACCGGAACACCTCCTTGAGCGCGTCCAGCATGCGCTCGTGCGTGAGGTCGAGATAGAGCGGCGTCACGGAGATCGCGCCCTGGTTCACCGCCGCCAGGTCCGAGCCCCGGCGCGTCCCCTCCTCCGCCCGCATTGGCCCGATCCAGAAATAAGGGCGGCCGCGGGGATCGGCGCGTTCCCACAGCTCGTCGCCCAGCTTGCGCCGGCCCTGGCGGGTGACCAGGACTCCGCTGACCTCGTCGGCGGGCACGTCCGGAAAGTTGACGTTGATGAATACGCTCCTCGGCCAGTCGATCGAGGTCACCCTGCGCACCACGTCGGCGAAATGAGCGGTTGCGGTGGCCCATCTGGCGGTCTCCTCGCTGTCGGCGATCTGGCTGAGCGCGATCGCAGGCACCCCGAGGAGCGTCGCCTCCATGGCCGCGGCGATGGTGCCCGAGTAGGTGATGTCCTCGCCCATGTTGCCGCCCCGGTTGATGCCGGAGAGCACCAGGTCGGGCCGATGGTCCGCCATCAGGTGATTGATCGCGAGCAGCACGCAGTCGCTCGGCGTGCCGTCGACGGCGAAACGCCGTTTGCCGATCTCGCGGGTCCTCAGCGGCCGGTGCAGGGTCAGCGAATGGCTGACGCCGCTCTGTTCCGTTTCGGGGGCGACCACCCACACCTCCTTGGCGAGCGCCCGGGCCGCCTTCTCCAAGACCTCCAGGCCGGGCGCGTGTATGCCGTCGTCGTTGCACAGCAGGATGCGGGTGGAGCTGAGGTCCAGCGGCCCCTTATTCATGGGGCAAGAGCCTTTCCAGCCCTCCCATGTAAGGGCGCAGCGGCTCCGGGATGTCGACCGACCCGTCGGCGCGCTGGTAGGTCTCCAGGATCGCGATGAGGGTCCGCCCCACGGCCAGGCCGGAGCCGTTAAGGGTGTGGACGAAGCGCGTCCCCTTCTCGCCCGCGGGCCGGAAGCGCGCCTTCATGCGGCGGGCCTGGAAGTCGCCGCAGTTGGAGCAGCTGGAGATCTCGCGGTAGGCGTTCTGGCCGGGGAGCCAGACCTCGGTGTCGTAGGTCTTGCGCGCGGCGAAGCCCATGTCGCCGGTGGACAGCAGCACCACCTGGTAGGCGATCCCCAACCTCTTCAGCACTTCTTCCGCGCAGGACGTCATCCGCTCGAGCTCCTCGTCCGAACGGTCGGGATGGACGATGCTGACGAGCTCCACCTTGCCGAACTGGTGCTGGCGGATCATGCCGCGGGTGTCCTTGCCGGCGGCCCCGGCTTCGGAGCGGAAGCACGAGGTATAGGCGGTGAACCGCAGCGGCAGGTTCGCCTCGTCCAGGATCTCGCCGGCGACCAGGTTGGTGAGCGAGACCTCGGCGGTGGGGATCAGCCAGAATCCGTCCGTGGTGCGGAACAGGTCGTCGCCGAACTTGGGCAGTTGACCGGTGCCGAACAGGGCCTCGTCGCGCACCAGCCGGGGCACGTAGGCTTCCACGTAGCCGAACTCACCTGTGTGCAGATCCAGCATGAAGGCGGCCAAGGCCCGCTCGAGGCGCGCCAGCGGCCCGGTCATCACCACGAACCGCGCGCCCGACATCTTGGCCGCGCGCTCGAAGTCCATCCCCAGCGCCGCGCCGACATCGAAATGCTCCCTCGGCTCGAAGTCGAAGGCGGGCTTCTCGCCCACCGTGCGCATGACCACGTTCGCGGTCTCGTCCGGGCCCACGGGGACGTCGTCTGCGGGAAGGTTCGGGAGGCCCGAGAGCAACTCGTCGAGCGCCCGGGCGTGGTCGCGCTCTTCCTCTTCCGCCTCTTGCAGCCGGTCCTTGAGGCTCGCCACCTCGTCGATCAGCTCGCTCGCGTCTTCGCCCTTGGCCTTCCTAAGGCCGATCTGCTTGGAGGCCTCGTTGCGCCTTTGCCGGAGTTCCTGCATGGCGGTCTGGGCCGCGCGGCGGCGCGCGTCGAGGTCCAGGACCTGCTTCGACATGGCGCCCAGCCCCCGCCGCTCGAGCCCCTCGTCAAAGGCCTTCGGGTTGTCGCGGATGAACTTCGGATCGAACATGAAACCTGGCTGCCTATGATATTCGCCGCGCTCCCGGGCGCCCGGTTTCCAATGCCGGGCCACGACCGTTCGGGTTATACGGCGGGCGCCGAACCGCGTCCAGCGAGGGACCACGATGCGGAGAGTCAGTCGTCCCCGTTGGTGCCGTCGTCGTCCCCGGCCTCGGCGGCCGCCCCGGATTGGCGCCTTTCGGCGAGGCGCACGGCCAGGATCGAGATCTCGTAAAGAAGAAGCACCGGGAGCGCCAGGCCGATCTGGCTGATGATGTCCGGGGGGGTCAGGATGGCGGCGGCGATGAAGGCGAGGACCAGGGCGTATTTCCGCTTCTCGGCCAGCCCGGCCGCCGTCACCATGCCGGCCCGGCCCATGAGCGTGAGCAGCACCGGCAACTGGAAAGCGAGGCCGAAGGCGAAGATGAGCCGCATCACCAGCGACAGATACTCGTTCACCTTGGCTTCGAGCTGGATCGGCAGGACGCCGGCGTTGCCCGCCGTCTCGAAGCTCAGGAAGAACTTCCAGGCGAGCGGGAAGACGCCGTAATAGGCCAGCGCGCCGCCCGCGACGAAGAGGATCGGCGTCGCCACCAGGAAAGGCAGGAACGCGCGCTTCTCGTTCTTGTAGAGGCCCGGCGCCACGAACATCCACATCTGGCTCGCGATCACGGGAAAGGAGACGAAGAGAGCCGCGAAAAAGGCGACCTTGACGTAGGTGAAGAACGCTTCCGCAAGGCCGGTGTAAATCATCCGGCGGCCGGTCTCGCCCTCGAAGATATCGGCCAAGGGACGCATCAAAAAGGCATAGATGTCGTCGGCGAAGACGTAAGCGACCACGAACGCCGCAACGAGCGCGGCGACGGCATAGACGAGCCGGTTGCGCAACTCGATCAGGTGATCGAGAAGCGGCATCTTGGTTTCGTCGATGTCTCTGACCATCGACTAGCCGCGCGCGGGCGGCTCGCCGCTCTTGACCGACTCCGGCGCCGGCTTGTCCTCGCCGGAGCGGGGCGCCCGTTTGGACTCCGGGCTCTCTGGACGCAGAGCCGCCTCGATCTCTCCGGTGGGATCGACGGCCTTCTTCACCTCTCCCAGCGGGTCGATGCGGGAGACCTGCTCGGCCTCTTTCTTGAGCTCGTCGAGCTCGCTCTCCCGCAGCATATCGTCGACGCTGTTCTGGAACTCGCGGGCGATCACCCTGGCCTTGCGCACCCACCGGCCCAAGGCGCGCAGCACCTTGGGCAGATCCTTGGGGCCGATGACGAAGATCGCGATGATCACGATCACCATCATCTCGGTCCAGCCGATGTCAAACATCGCGGTTCACGGCAGTGGCGGGGCGAGACCAGGAGAGGGGAGCAAGAGCCCGGGCGCCGCTTGGGCTACGTCTTCGGGGCCTCTTCTTCCGATTTGGTCTCGGCACCGGATTCTTTCTCGGGGACTGTTTCGGCCTTGGTCACCTGCGCAGGCTCTTTCTCCGCGACCCCTTCGTCCGCGGCCCCTTCGTCCGCGGCCCCTTCGTCTACGGCCCCTTCCTCCTTCAGCCCGGCCCTGAAGCTCTTGATTCCCTTCGCGAGATCGCTCGCCACCCTGGGCAGTTTTCCGGCCCCGAAGATGATTAGAACGATCACGAGGATTATAAGAAGTTCCCAGCCACCAAGACCAAACATTTCGGCATTCCTACGAACCAAGGGTGGCGCGGCCCCTCACGGCGCCGTGCAGATCCTGGATGATCGCAAAAACGGTGGGCCACCGCAATGTCCGGGCGCCGGCGGCCGCCGTTCCGCTAGTCGTCGTCCGCGGGAAAGACGAAGGCCATGCTTTCATCCAACGCGACGTCGATGAGCGAGCCCTCCGCGGGCAGGAACCGCCCAGGCACCCGTGCGTGAAGGTGCAGCTCCTTTCCGTCGGCACCTGCCACGCCCATGTGGACGAGGCTGCTGCGCCCCAGCAGTCGCGCCGTGATGACGCGGCCCTTGGCGTGGCCCTTGCCGTCGCCCGCCGCGGCTGCTTGCGCCTCTCCGCCTTCGGCCGGGGCAACCCCCAGGGCCTCCGGCCTGATCAGGATCTGGGCGGGGTCCCCCGACCGGAGGTCCGGGGCGGCGAGCGCGCCGAACGGGGTCCGGACCCTTTGATCGGCGACGATGCCCTCGAGGCGGTTCACCTCGCTAAAGAAACCAGCGACGAAGGCGCAGGCCGGGCGACAGTAGATGTCGACCGGCGTCCCCACCTGGATGACCCGTCCCTCGCGCATGACCGCGATGCGGTCGCCCATGAACATGGCCTCCTCCGAGTCGTGGGTCACCAGCAACGTCGTGGCGCCGCCGCTTTTCAGCACGTGCAGCGTCTGGTCGCGGATCTGCTCGCGCAACCGCGTGTCCAGCCCCGAGAACGGCTCGTCCAGCAACATCAGCCGTGGCCTTGGCGCAAGCGCCCGGGCCAGCGCCACGCGCTGCTGCTGGCCACCCGAAAGCACGTGCGGATAGCTCGCGGCGAAGCCGGCCATGCCCACCTGCGCCAGCACCTCCCGCGCCCGCGCCCGCCGGGCCGCGGCGCCGAGGCCCACCAGACCGAAGCCGGCGTTTTCCTCGACCCTTAAATGAGGAAAGAGCGCGAAGTCCTGGAAAACCAAGCCGACTTCGCGCTCCTCCGGCGGAACCTGAACGGCGCCGTCCGCCACCACCCGGCCGTGGATCACGACCCGGCCCTGCTGGAGTTCCTCGAGCCCGGCGGCGATGCGCAGGATCGTGGTCTTGCCGCAACCAGACGGCCCGACCAGACACATCAGCTCCCCCGGCGTGATGGTGAGATCGACGTCCACGACGACAGGCACGCCGTCGAAGGCGTGGCTCACGCCTTCGAGACTAAGAGCGGCTTGTTCCGCCTCGGCCCCTGCATCCGAGGGCGACGCCGTGCGCCTACTCATGGCCGGGCCGTGAACGGGCGATGGCGCGGCTCAAGAGAATGACCGGGACGACGCCGGTCAGCACGATGGCCAGCGCCGCGCTCGAAGATTCGGCGAGCCGTTCGTCGCTGGCGAGCTCGAACACGCGGATCGCCAAAGTGTCGAAGTTGAAGGGCCGCATGATCAGCGTCGCTGGCAACTCCTTCATCACGTCGACGAAGACGAGGATCGCGGCGGTCAACACGCTGCCCGAGATCAGCGGCGCATGAACCCGCACCAGCGTCGCCCCCGGCCCGCGCCCCAGCGTGCGGGCGGCGTGGTCCAGGCTGATGCTGACCTTGGCCAGGCTCGCCTCGACGGCGTTGAACGAGATCGCCAGGAACCGCACCAGATAGGCGAAAACGACCGCCGCGATGGTGCCGGTGAGCAAGAGCCCGGTGGATAGGCCGAAGGTCGCCCGCATCCACGCGTCGATGGAGTTGTCGATCCAAGCGAACGGCAACAGCACGCCCACCGCGATCACCGAGCCCGGCAGCGCGTAGCCCATGCTCGCCAGCCGCGTCGCCAAATACGCGACCCGCGAGCGGTGCAGCCTGAGTCCGTAGGCCATCCCCACCGCCAGCACCACCGCCAGCGCCGCGGCCGACGCGGCGAGCGTGAAGCTGTTCAAGGCGAGCTCCAGGAAGCGCATGTTGATCATGCGGTCCGCCGTCTCGACCGACCACTTGAGAAGCGCCGCCCCCGGAAGAAGGAAGCCCAGGAATACCGGCGTGAAACAGATCGCGAAGGCGACCAGCCCGTGGAGTCCGTCGAGCCGATAGCGGGGCAATCGCCGGTAGCGGGTGGAGGTATGATGGAACCGCGCCTGGCCGCGCGAGGCCCGCTCCAGCAGGATCAGAAAGAACACGAAGACCATCATCACGGCGGCGAGCTGCGCCGCGGCCGCCGGCGCCCCCAGCCCCAACCAGGTGCGGTATATGCCGGTGGTGAAGGTGTCGACGCCGAAATACTGCACCGTGCCGAAGTCGTTGAGCGCCTCGATCAGGGCCAGCGACAGCCCGGCGGCGATCGCCGGGCGCGCCAGCGGCAGCGCGATCCTGGCGAAGCACTGCCAGGGGCCGCGCCCCAGGGTCCGGCCGACCTCGAGCACGCACACCGACTGCTCCAGGAACGCCGCCCGCGCTAGAAGATAGACATAGGGGTAGAACACCAGCGACATCATGACAATAGCGCCGCCGAGCGAGCGGATCTCGGGGAACCAGTAGTCGTCCCGGCCCCAACCGAAGAGATCGCGGAGCGCGGTCTGAACCGGGCCGGCGTATTCCAACAGGCCGGTATAGGTATAGGCGATGACGTAGGCCGGAACCGCCATCGGGAGAAGAAGCGCCCACTCGAAAATTGGGCGGCCGGGAAACCGGCACATGGTGACGAGCCAGGCGCTGCATACCCCGCCGAAGGCCACGCCGGCGCCGACCCCGAGCAACAGCCAAAGCGAATTCATGACGTAGCGCGGCAACACCGTCGCCGCCAGATGCGACCAGACCTCGCCCGTGGGCACGAACAGGTAGCCGAACACCACCAGTACCGGCACGGACACGAGCCCCGCCACCGAAGCCGTGAACACGGTCCATCCATTCACGCGAAAGCGCCGCGCGCGCGTGCGCGGGAAGACTCTGGCGGTGGCAGCAGAAGTTATTGGTTCGGAACGCGACATGTCCGGGTGGCGAAAGACGGTTCGCGGGCCGCCACGCGGCGCGCGTAATCAAGGGGCAGCAATGATATTGAAAATCACTCGCAGTTTCAATCGTCTGCGGGGGGCATTCCGGACACCAGACGCGCCGTTCCCGGGTGCGCCGCCTCCTCGTTCGCGGGCTCGACATCCTCGTCCTCTTCCTCGGTGGCCTCATCCCCGTTCCCGCCGGCCAATGCGCCGGCAGTGGAGATCGCCGGGCGCGCGTCCAGGAGCCCCGTCGCCTTCAGCTCCTCGATCCCGGGAAGGTCCTCGAGGTTTTCGAGCCCGAAGTGGTCGAGGAAACCCTCGGTGGTGCCCCAGGTGACGGGCCGGCCCGGGCTCCGGCGCCGGCCCTTGGGCCGGATCCAGCCTGCCTCCAGGAGCACGTCGAGGGTGCCGCGGCTGAGCGTCTTGCAGCGAATCTCCTCGACCTCCGCGCGGGTCACCGGCTGGTGATAGGCGATGATCGCGAGTGTCTCCACCGCCGCCTGCGACAGCCTGCGGCTGACGTGCCTCTCGATCTGGAGGAACGAGGTCAGGTCCGGCGCGGTCCGAAAGGCCCAGTGCCTGCCCACCTTGACCAGGCGCACGCCGCGGTTGGCGTAAAGGCCCGCAAGTTCGTCGAGGAGCGCGGGCAACTCCGCGCCGTCGGGCAAGCGGCCGATGAGCGTCGCCTCGTCCAGCGGTTCGGCGGCGGCGAAGAGCAACGCCTCCAAAAGGCGCAGCTGCTGGTGCGGATCCGCCATGTTCCCGAGGCCCGCTGCGGCCGGTCCGCTGTTTCCGGTCATGCCGGGACCCGTCACGAGCCGCCGTCGCCGCCCGCCGGCCCGCTTCCGGACGCGGCCTCGGGCGTCCGCGTCCGCACGTAGATGGGCCCGAACGGAGAGTTTTGGCGAAGCCGCACCCGGCCCGAGCGCGCCAGTTCGAGGCTGGCCGCGAAGGTCGCGGCGAGCGCGGAGCGCGCGACCAGCCCCCCCTTGAGGTCTCCCGGAAGGAAGCTGATGAGCGACTGCCACTCGGGCGCGCCGCCCAGCAGCCGCGTCAGGCGCTGCAGTGCATCGTCCATCGAGTAGATCTCGGACGGCAAGATATGGAGCGTGCCGCCGGTTTGGCGGCGGTGCTGCGTCCCATAGGCCGTGAGCAGGTCGTAGAGCGTGACCTCGAAGACGCGTGCCCGGACGGTGCGCAACCCTTCCGGCGCCCCGCGGGCGAAAATGTCGATCCCGAGCCGCGGCCGGGACATCAGCCGCACGCCCGCCTGCCGCATCGCCTCCAGGCGCTGGAGCTGAAAGGCGAGCGCGGCGGCCATTTGCTCGGCGGTGGGTTCCTCTTCGCTGGGTTGGGGAAGCAGCAGGCGCGACTTCAGGTACGCCAGCCACGCCGCCATCACCAGATAGTCGGCCGCGATCTCGAGGCGCAACGTCCGCGCACGGGCGATGAAGGCCAGGTACTGGTTGGCCAGCTCCAGGATCGACAGCCGCGTGAGGTCGACTTTTTGCTCCCGGGCGAGCGTGAGCAGCACGTCGAGCGGCCCCTCGTATCCCTCGAGGTCGACGACGAGCTGGGCCTCGGTTTCGCCGTGCTCCACGTCCCGGCCGCCTTCGCTGCCGTCCTCCTCGAATGGGTCGTCGGGCGTCATCTTCAGAATTCCAGGGACGCGCCGGTTATGGTCTCGATAAGCCTCACCAGGAAAAACACCGGCCCACCCACCAGCCAACGAAACACGCTGAGGTTCACGCCGAGCTGGGCGCCTATGAACGGAAGAATAAACAGCATTCCGATGATGATTAATAGCCCCCACCGCTCCAGCCGCGCCAACGGCCGCGCCAACGCATCCGGCAGCAGGCCGACGGCGACCCGCCCGCCGTCGAGGGGAGGCAGGGGGAGCATGTTGAAGACGGCCAGAATCAGGTTGATGAGCACCGACGCAGACAGCGTCGCCGTAGCCCAGTCGGCAACGGCCGCCGGAAACAGCCCCACGATACGAATGAGCACGGCCGAGGCGAACGCCAAGGCGATGTTGGTCGCGGGCCCGGCGGCCGCCACCCACACCATGTCCTGGCGAGGGCGGTTGAGCCGCGCGAAATTGACCGGCACCGGCTTCGCCCAGCCGAACGCGAACTTGACCGTGAGAAGCAACAGCGCCGGCAGGATGATCGTCCCGAAGAGATCGATGTGCTTCAGCGGATTGAAGCTGACCCGCCCCAACCGGTACGCGGTATCGTCCCCTAGCCGCCAGGCGACGTAGCCGTGGGCGGCCTCGTGAAAGGTGATCGCCACGATCACGGGCACCGCCCAGATCGACACGGCGTACACGATATCTCCCAGGCCGGACATTACACCCTCCGCCTAACCTATCGCGGCCGCCTCGCCCATCAAGAAGTGCAGCCGCGCCGCCAGCGCCGTCGCATCCGCCTCTTGCGGCGGCTCGCGCATGGCCTCGGCGCGGGAGAGCCGCGCACGGGCGGTCGCGCTCACCGGCGGCGTGGCGGCGGCCACCTCTTCCATCTCGGGGTGGGAGGCGTTGCAGTGAAGAACCAGGTCGCAGCCCGCGGCCAGCGCCGCCGCCGCCCGCTCGCCGGGCGTGCCCGAGAGCGCCTCCATGGAGAGGTCGTCGGAGACGAGGACCCCGTCGAAGCCGATCGCGCCGCGAATGACCTCGCCGATCACGGCCGGCGAGGTCGTGGCGGGAAGGCGGGCATCGAGGGCGCGGTAGAGGATATGGGCGGTCATCGCCCAGGGCATGTCGGCCAGGGCGCGGAAAGGAGCGAAGTCCGCTTGCTCCAGCGCCTCCCTCGCGGCATCGACGATCGGGAGTCCGGCGTGGCTGTCGACCGTGGCGCGGCCGTGGCCGGGAATGTGCTTGATGACCGGGATCACGCCGCCGGCCAGCAATCCCTCGCAGAAGGCCCGCCCGAGGTCCGCGGCGAGCTTGGGCGTGGGGCCGATGGCGCGGTCGCCGATGATGCCGTGCGCGCCGGGCGCGGGCACGTCGAGGACCGGCGCGCAGTCGACCGTGATGCCGAGCGGCTGAAGATCGGCGGCGATGAGCCGCGCCACCGTCCACGCCGCCTCGCGCCCCAGCTCCGCGTCGCCTTGCGCCAGCGCGCCAATCCGCCCCGCCGCGGGAAGGTTGCGCCAGTGAGGCGGCCCGAGCCGCGCCACCCGGCCGCCTTCCTGGTCGATCAGCACCGGAGCGTGGGGGCGGCCGATGCAAGCCCTGAGCGCCGCGACCAGGTCGCGCACCTGGCCCGGGTCGCGGCAGTTGCGGTCGAACAGGATGAATCCCGCCGGCTCGGCAGCGGCGAAGAAGAGCGCCTCGGGATCGCTCAGGCGGGGGCCCGCGCAGCCGAAGATGACGGCCCGGGGGCTGGGGCGCTCAGGGTCCGACAACGAGGCACCCCGTCTTGCGGCGCTTGAGCTCCGCACAGGCCTCCACGGCGGCTTGCCGGCTCAGCGGGCCGCCTCGAACGCGGTAGAAGATTCCCTTGGCGCCGAGGTTCGCCTTCTCGATGGTCAGGGTGAGCGGCCCGAGCAGGTCGCCGTTCGCCTTCTTGAGCCGCCGCCATTCGCGCTCCGCACCCTCGCGGCTGCGCACCGCCGCCACCTGAATCCGGTAGGCGCCGGCCTCGGCGGCGGGCGGCGGCGTCCCTGCCCGCTGCGTCACGGCCGCGACTTCCGTTTCCTTGGGCTTTTGCTCCGGCGGGCTTGCCGGGGCCTCGGGCGTGGCCGCCGGGGCCTTGTCGGCGGCGGGCGCCCCGGCCGCTGGCGCCGCGCCCACCTTCTCCGGTTCCGTCGCCGCGCCGCTTGCCGACGCCTCGCCGGTCGGTTCCGGTGTTGTGGCGGCCGACTCCACCGGTTCCGACGAGGCCGCGGCGGACGCCGTCTCCGCTTGGACGTCCGGCGGGGCCTGAGGCGCAGGCGAAGGCGGGACCGGGGCGATGACCGTTTCGACCTCCTCCGATCCCGCCCCGGCCGAGGTGGCGATGTCCGCCTCGGCCAGCGCCGGCGGCGCGAGCGGCGTCTCCGGCGGCGGCAGCAGGCGCTCGACCCTGGGCGCGCCCCCGCGGCCGGCGAGCTCCTCGTAGACCATCTTGTCCTGGTGGGGCACCTCCATCCCGCCCGGGCTTTCGGGCCGCACCCGCGTTGGCTCCTGGTCCGCCTTGATCAGCGGCGCGATGCCGTCGGCCCCCGGCCGCACGGCCCGGTCGTAGGCATACCAGGTGAAGGTCGCGAAGGCGCCGAGCGCCGCCACGGCGACGGCCATGCGAGTGCGGGAAATTGCGCGCCGCGCCTTGCCGGGCTCAAACGAGGATCCCGGAGGAAGGATTTCGGCGGATCCCTGGCGCGAGCCCCATGGCGAGGGCATCAGCGCAACTCCTGGACCGGCTCGACGCCGAAGACCTTCAAGCCGGAGGCGACCACCACGGCCACGGCCTTGACCAGGGCGATCCGCGCGACCGTCAGATCGGCATCGTCGTGAATCAGGAAACGCAGGCTGGCATCCTCCGTTCCCTTGGCCCAAAGGGCGTGGAACGTCGCGGCCAAGTCCGAAAGGTAAAAGGCCAACCGATGCGGCTCGTGCGCCTCCGCCGCCCCTTCCACCACGCGTGGCCAGCCAGCCATGAGCTTGATCAAACCAAGCTCGTCTTCGCCGGTCAAGCGATCGAGCCTCGCCCTCGCCAGCGCCAGCGCCTCGAGGTCCAGGTCCGGAAACTCGGCGCGGGCGTGGCGCAGCACGGAACAGCACCGGGCGTGCGCGTACTGCACGTAGAACACGGGATTGTCGCGGGAGTGCTCGGTCACCTTGACGAGATCGAAGTCGAGCGGCGCGTCGTTCTTGCGGGTCAGCATGATGAAGCGCACCACGTCCTTGCCGACCTTGTCCACCACCTCGCGAAGCGTCACGAACGCCCCCGCTCGCTTCGACATCTTCACCGGCACGCCCTTGTCCAAGAGATTCACGAGCTGGCAGATCTTGACGTCGAGAACGCCCTCGCCGTCGGTCACCGCCGTCACCGCCGCCTGCATCCGTTTCACGTAGCCGGCGTGATCCGCGCCCCAGACGTTGATCATGTTGTGGAAGCCGCGGTGGAACTTGTCCAGGTGATAGGTGATGTCGGAGGCGAAATAGGTCCAGCTTCCGTCCGACTTCTTGAGCGGCCGGTCGACGTCGTCGCCGAAGTCGGTGGCGCGGAAAAGGACCTGCGGCCGTGGCTCCCAGTCCTCCGGGACCTTGCCCTTGGGGGGCTCGAGCACGCCCGTGTAGATGAGGCCGCGGGCCTCGAGGGTGGCGATCACGTCGTCGACCCCGCCGGATTCGAGCAACGCCCTCTCCGAGACGAAGACGTCGTGCGCCACGCCCAGGGCGGCGAGCTCCTCCTTGATCCCCGCCATGATGGCGTCCACGGCGAAGCGGCGAACGGGCTCCAGCCACTCGGCATCGGCCTTGTCCAGCCACTTGTCGCCGTCCCGGGCGGCGAGCGCCGCGGCCACATCGCGGAGATACTCGCCGGGGTAGTAGCCCTCGGGAATCTCGCCTATTTCGTGGCCAAGCGCCTCCCGGTAGCGCAGGTACGTCGACCGGGCGAGCGCGTCCACCTGGGCGCCGGCGTCGTTGACGTAGAACTCGCGGGTGACCTTGTAGCCCACCTTCTCCAGGAGCGAAGCCAGCGCGTCGCCGACCACCGCGCCGCGGCCGTGGCCCACGTGCATCGGCCCCGTCGGGTTGACGGAGACGTACTCCACGTCGACCTTTTCACCGTGCCCCAGGTCGCTTGCGCCGTACTCCGGACCAGCCAGCAGGATTTCCACCAGCCTCTCGTACCAGAACGGCTGGGCCAAGCGCAGGTTGATGAACCCGGGCCCGGCTACTTGCGCCGCGACGACGTCGTCGCACTCGCGCAGGCGCGCCGCCAGCATCTCGGCCAGCTCGCGCGGCTTCCTGCCGGCCTCCTTGGCGAGCACCAGGGCGGCGTTGGTGGCGACGTCGCCGTGGGCGGCCTCCCGCGGGGGCTCCACCGCCACCCGACTCGTATCGAGGCCCGCGGGCAAGTCGCCCGTCGCCGCCAGCGCCTCAAGCGCCTTGATAACGTCGTTCCGCAAGTAGCTGAAGAAATTCATTCTAATCTGGCGTAGGGATCGTACAGGCGCTGGTGCTCCCCGAGCGCGTACCGGTCCGTCATGCCGGCGATGTAATCGGCCACGAGGCGCGCCAGCGCGGGCTCGTCGAGGCCATCCGCCTGGTGGCGCCACTCGGTCGGCAGACACTGGGGCTCGCCGAGGTAAAGCTTGAACAGGTCCCGGACCACGCGCTTGGCCTTGCTCGCCATGCGGTTGACCTTGTAGTGGCGGTACATTGACTGGAACAGGAATTTCTTCAACGGGGCGAGGTCCGCCTTCATCGCTTGCGAGAAGTCCACGACCGGGTCCTGGAGCCCGCGGACGTCGTCGGCCGAGGCCGGCTTGGCCGCCTCCAGCCTACGGCGGGTCTCGGCGACCACGTCGTTGACCATGCGGTCGATGAGGCGACGCACGGATTCGTGGATGAGCCGCGGGGTCTCGATCCCCGGGTAGCGGTCCGCCACCTCGGCGAAGATGGGGCCCGCGAGCGGCACGTCCTTGAGATCCGCCACGGTGAAGAGGCCGGCGCGCAGTCCGTCGTCGATGTCGTGATTGGTGTAGGCGAGGTCGTCCGCCAGCGCCGCCAGTTGCGCCTCTGCGCCGGCGAAGGTGTGGATCTCGAGGTCGTGGTCCTTCACGTACTCGGCGATGGTGGCCGGCACCGGCCGGTCCTCGCCTTGCCCCAACAGCGGGCCGTTGTGCTTCACCACCCCTTCCAGGGTCTCCCAGGTGAGATTCAGGCCATCGAACTCGGCGTAGCGGCGCTCCAGCATGGTGAGAATACGCAGCGCCTGCTCGTTGTGGTCGAAGCCGCCGAAGGGCGCCATCATCTCGTTCAGCGCGTCTTCGCCGCTGTGGCCGAAGGGGGTGTGGCCGAGGTCGTGGGCGAGCGCCACCGCCTCCGCCATGTCTTCGTTGAGGGCCATCGCCCGGCTGATGGAGCGGGCGATCTGCGCCACCTCGAGGCTATGGGTGAGCCGCGTGCGGTAGTAGTCGCCCTCGTGGTAGACGAACACCTGGGTCTTGTACTTGAGCCGGCGGAACGCGGCCGAGTGGATGATGCGGTCGCGGTCGCGCTGGAAGGGGGAGCGCGTGGGGCTTTCCGGCTCCGGGTGCAGCCGCCCGCGGCTCTTCTCCGGGTAGCAAGCGTAGGGGGCCAAGGCGTGGGCTTGGGCTCG
Organism: Alphaproteobacteria bacterium; assembly: GCA_036475545.1. Taxonomy (GTDB): domain Bacteria; phylum Pseudomonadota; class Alphaproteobacteria; order DATDPM01; family DATDPM01; genus JAZGAE01. The sequence goes on along the minus strand of JAZGAE010000094.1, from coordinate 657 downwards.
GACCATGGCCGGAAACTACTCGTGCCGGGGCACCGGCGCAACGGGTGAGCCCCGCCTTGCCTGGCATCCGGCCGGGGCGTGCGCGGCGCATTTGAAAATCGGGCGCGAACGCTTACATAGGCCACCGTGTGGGGCTAGTGTCCGGGACCGGCAGGAAGCGGCCCGTTCCGGGCAGTCTCCAACCTGTTGCACGAGGAGCTTGCATGGTTGCGGACGCGACCACGGCGCTTGAGACGGCGATGACGGTGACGGATCGGGCCGCCCGGCGCATCGCGGCCCTCCAGCTCGAGGAGGAGAACGACGGGCTCATGCTGCGCATCACCGTCTCCGGCGGTGGTTGCCAGGGCTTCCAATACGGGTTCACCTTCGACGATCGGCGCGGTGACGACGACACCGTGTTCGAGCACGGCGGCGCGGTCGTGGTGGTGGACGAGGTCTCGCTCGCGTTGCTTGCCGGCTCCGAGGTCGATTACGTCGACGACCTCATCGGCGCCTACTTCGCCATAAAGAACCCCAACGCGGCCTCGTCCTGCGGCTGCGGCAACTCCTTCTCAACCGGATAAGCGCGCGGCCGGGCCCGCGCCGTGTGCTAGTCTCGAGGCCCGCTCGACGCGGGCCTTTCGATCATCGTCGGACGGCGGAGGCTGGGCGGATGCG
>JAZGAE010000093.1:0-4729 GCA_036475545.1 Alphaproteobacteria bacterium | reverse complement strand
TGGCGAGCGTCTGCGCCTCCACCCCCTGGGTCGCGTCGACGATGAGCAACGAGCCCTCGCAGGCGGCCAGAGACCGGTTCACCTCGTAGGCGAAGTCGACGTGGCCCGGCGTGTCCATGAGGTTGAGTTGGTAGGTCTCGCCGTCGCTGGCCTTGTACGTGAGCCGCACGGTCTGGGCCTTGATGGTGATGCCGCGCTCGCGCTCGATATCCATGGAGTCCAGCACCTGGGCGCGCATCTCGCGGGCCTCGAGCCCGCCCGTAAGCTCGATCAGGCGGTCGGCGAGCGTGGACTTGCCGTGGTCGATGTGGGCGATGATCGCGAAGTTGCGGATATGGCCGAGGTCGGTCATGGGATGCGCGCCATTGAGTGTGCGGGGAAGATAGGGTGGCGCGCCCCCGTGCGCAACGGGCGCGGCTCCGTCAGCCCCTGAGCACGCCGCCGGTGGCCTTGGTGACGCTGGCGACGATCCGGGACGCGACGGCCTCGATCTCCTCGTCGGTCAGCGTCTTGTCCGTGGGCTGCAGGGTGACCGCGATGGCGAGCGACTTCTTGCCCGGCTCCACCCCGGGGCCGGTGTAGACGTCGAACACCGAGACCTCCGTGATCAGCGCCTTGTCGGCCGCCCGCGCCGCGCTCACGACGGCCTCGGCCGGGACGCTCTCGTCGACCAGGAAGGCGAAGTCGCGCTCCAGCGCCTGGAACGGCGAGGGCTTGAACGGCGGCCGCGGCCTGCCCGCCTTCCGCTTGGGCTCGGGCACCGCGTCGAGGAACAGCTCGAAGGCCGAGACGGGGCCCTTGACGTCCATGGCGGACAGCACCTCGGGGTGGAGCTCGCCGAAATGGCCCAAGACCTGCTTGGGGCCCAGCGCCAGCGTCCCGGCGCGGCCCGGATGGTACCAGGCCGGCGCCTCGGCCAAGACCTGGAGGCTTTCCACGGCCACCCCTAGGGCGTCGAGCCCGGCGAGCGCGTCCGCCTTGGCGTCGAACGCGTCCACCGGCCTCGGCGGACTGGCCCAGTTGCGCGGGGCCGCGTCGCCTGCGCGCAACCCCGCGGCCACCAGCGCCTGGCCTTCGGGCGTGTCGTCGGAATACGCCGGGCCGATCTCGAACAGCGCCACGTCGGCGAACCCGCGGTTGGCGTTGCGCCCCGCCGCCGCCACCAGATTGGGGAGCGGCGACGGCCGCATCACGTCGAGGTCCGCGCTGATGGGGTTCATGAGCCTCAGGCGTTCGTCGACGCCGCCGAACAGCGCGGCGTCCCCTTCCGACATGAACGACCAGGTCACCGCCTCCACCATGGCGCGGGCGGAAAGCCGCCGCCGCACGAGGGCGGCGCGGCGGTCGGCGGGCGTCAGCGCATAAGGCGGCAGGGCCGACTCCCGCGGAAACGAGACCACCGGGATCTTGTCGTAGCCGTAAATCCGCAGCACCTCTTCCACCAGGTCGGCCACGACCGCGACGTCGCCGCGCCACGACGGCACCGAGACCGCGAGCGCCCCGTCGGCCGCGCGGATCTGGAAGCCCAGGCTCTCCAGAATGCGCCGGGTTTGGTCCTCCGGGAGATCGACGCCGCCGAGGTGGTGGACGCGCGCCGGCTCGAGGCGGACGTCGCGGCGCCAGTCGGGCTCGCCGCCGGCGACGACGACGTCGCTGGCCTCGCCGCCGCAAAGCTCCAGGATCATGGCCGTGGCGGCCTCGATCCCGGAGATGACCGAAGCCGGATCCACGCCGCGCTCGAAGCGGTAGCGGGCATCCGACTCGATCATGAGCTTGCGCCCCGTGGCGGCGGTCCGCACCGGGTCGAACAGCGCGCATTCGAGGTAGACGTTGACCGTCGATTCGGTGCAGCCCGAAGGCTCCCCGCCGATCACGCCGCCGAGGCTGAGCGCCCCGTCGTCGTCGGCGATCACGGTCATCTCGTCGTCCAGTTCGTATTCCTTGCCGTCGAGGCCCAGCAGCCTCTCGCCGCGCTTCCCCAGACGCACGACGAGATCGCCCGCCAACGTGTCGGCGTCGAACACGTGCAGCGGCCGGGCCCGGTCGATGGTGATGTAGTTGGTGACGTCGACGAGCGCCGAGATCGGCCTGAGCCCGATGGCGATCAACCGGCGCTGGAGCCAGTCCGGGCTCGGCCGGTTGGCGAGCCCCCGCAGGTAGCGGCCCGCGAACATGACGCAGGGGGCGGCGCGCAAGCGCTCGCCCGGCAAGTCGAACTTCACGGCGATGGGGCTGTTGAACTCGGCGGGGACGGGCTTGGCCTCGCGCGGCTTCAACCGGCCGAGGCCGGCGGCGGCCAGATCCCGCGCGATGCCGCGCACGCCCAGGCAGTCGGCGCGGTTCGGGGTGACGGCGACGTCGATCACCGGATCGTCCAGCCCGAGCGCCGGCGCGAACGGCTCGCCCACGACCGCATCCTCGGGCAGCTCGATGATCCCGGCCTCATCCTCGCCGATCCCGATCTCGGCCTCAGAGCACAGCATGCCTTCGCTCATCACGCCGCGGATCTTCGCCTTCTTGAGCTCGAGCCCGGTGCCGGGAAGCCGCGCGCCGGCGGGCGCGAACACGCCCTTCATGCCCGCGTGCGCATTGGGTGCCCCGCACACCACCTGGACCCGCCCGGTTCCGGTATCGACGGTGCACAGCGTCAGTTTGTCGGCGTTGGGGTGGGGGGCCACCTCGGTGACCTCGGCGACCGTGAAAGGCGCGAACTCGGCTGCTCGGTCGATCACCTCCTCGACCTCGAGGCCGAGCATGGTGAGCCTTTCCGCGATCGCCTCGACCGGCACCTCGGTCTCCAAGTGGTCCTTGAGCCAGGAAAGCGTGAACTTCATCGCGTCAGACCCGCCACCAACGACGGCACCTCGAGGCTGGAGAATCCGTAGTGGCGCAGCCAGCGCAAGTCCGCCTCGAAGAACGTGCGCAAATCCGGGATGCCGTACTTGAGCATGGCGAGGCGCTCGACACCGAGCCCGAAGGCGAAGCCCTGATACTGGCTCGGGTCGACGCCACAGGCCTCGAGCACGTTGGGGTGCACCATGCCGCAGCCGAGGATCTCCAGCCAGTCTTCGCCGGCGCCGATCCTGAGCTCGCCGCCCCTGCGCGAGCAGCCGATGTCGACCTCGGCGGAAGGCTCGGTGAAGGGGAAGAAGCTGGGCCGGAACCTGAGCGGCAGGTCGTCGAGCTCGAAGTAGGCCCGGCAGAAGTCGACCAGGCAGCCCTTGAGGTGGCCCATGTGGCTCGTCTTGTCCACCACCAGCCCCTCGACCTGGTGGAACATGGGCGTGTGGGTGATGTCCGAATCGCAGCGGTAGGTGCGGCCGATGGCGATGATGCGGAGCGGCGGGGGCGTCGCCTGCATGGTGCGGATCTGCACCGGCGAGGTGTGGGTGCGCAGCAGCTTCCGCTCGCCCGCCTCGTCGGGGGGCAGGTAGAAGGTGTCGTGCATCTGCCGGGCGGGGTGCTCCGGCGGAATGTTGAGGGCGGTGAAGTTGTGGAAGTCGTCCTCGATGTCCGGCCCCTCGGCGACGATGAAGCCCATCTCGCCCAGGATGGCCACGACCTCGTCGAGGGTCTGGGAGATCGGGTGCACCCGACCCTCGCCGAAGCCGTCGGGACGGGCGGGCAGGGAGACGTCGAGGCGTTCTTCGCTCAGCCGCGCCTTGAGCGCCGCCTTCTCCAGCTCCGCCTTGCGCGCCTCGACGGCGGCGGCGACCTCGTCCTTGATGCGGTTGAGGCCCGCCCCTGCCTCGCGCCGGGCCTCCGGCTCGAGTGCCCCGATTCCCTTGATCAGCTGGGTGAGCCTGCCCTGCCTGCCGAGCGCTGCGACCCGGGCCGCCTCGAGGGCGCGCTCGTCCTCGGCCGCGGAGATGCCAGCGAGCAGTTCGGACCTAAGTCGACCCAGATCCTCCATGCCTCACTCCGGAGCGTTCATGGGCGTAGGCATACGCGCGCAAGGTCGCGCCCGATCCGGCGTAAAAGCATCGGCCACCGGACCGGCGGAGTCTCTCAGGCGGCTTTCGAGAGGGCCGCCTTGACCTTCTCCACCAGGGCCTCGAAGGCGTCCGGTTGGCGGGCGGCGAGATCCGCCATGACCTTGCGGTCGATCTCGATCTCGGCCTTCTTGATGCCGTTCATGAACTGGGAGTAGGTGAGCCCGTGGGCGCGCGCGCCGGCGTTGATCCGCTGGATCCAGAGGCTGCGGAAGTTGCGCTTGCGCACGCGGCGGTCGCGGTAGGCGTACTGTAGGCCCTTCTCGACCCGCTCGATGGCGACGCGGAAGACATTCTTGGCGCGGCCGCGATAGCCTTTCGCCTTGGCGATGACCTTCTTGTGCCGGCGTCGGGCGGTCACGCCCCTTTTCACACGAGCCATCGCTCAGTCTCTCAGGCGTAAGGGATGAACTTCTTGACGATGCGCGCGTCGGTGTCAGACATGATGGTCGACCCGCGCGCCTTGCGCTTCATCTTCTTTGGGCGCTTGCGCAGGTTGTGACGCTTGCAGCTGGGGTTCATCCGGACCTTGCCGCCGGCCGTCAGGCGGAACCGCTTCTTGGCGCCGCTCTTGCTCTTGAGCTTGGGCATTTTCCTACCCCTCGGCGGATCTAGAGCGGTTCTAGGTAGATAGGAACCATTTGACCGGGATGATTTTGCGCGCCGGCTAGGCACCCGTCGCATTGCGATGCGGGGACATCGGAAAAGACGGGCAACGACGCCAGCGCGCAAAAGAA